>NZ_MLYQ01000036.1:0-51305 GCF_001866725.1 Bacillus sp. MUM 13 | reverse complement strand
AAGTAGTATAACACTATTTCAAAAAAATTGTTCATCATGTTTTATATTTTTTTCTTTTTTTCTACAGAAAAATTAACACCAGCAACAGGAATACAGGAACCTTTGCTGGTGTTAGAAGATTTCCCTTATACCAGAAAGCCGGATAAAAAATATGTTTTGGTTTTCGTCTTCAAGCGAAAGTGTCTGTTCAATGGTATTTAATGTTCTGACTCTTCCTCTGCAGGTTCTCAGCAGCCCGTTTTGATAAAAATTGATTGTGAGCAGCCTGTTTCTGCTAAGTTCTTTTAATATCAAACTAACATCCCCTTTCTGTGATTCTATTCCACGGCTGTTGATGATATGTGCTTTATTATACAGTAAGCGTTTACATTTGTGAACATGTTAACAATATTTTTTGATGTATAGAAATGTTTGGGTGATAAACGGTAAAGAATAGTTAGAAAAGAAAGAAGGGTTATTTTGGAGCGCAGCATCATTACAAGAAATTATGCCATCGACTATATAAAGTTTTACTCCATTTTTGCAGTTGTTGTTATACACACCTTTCCTTTAGATCACCTGGCAGGTTTTTATATGCTTGATGCACTTTCACGATTCGCGGTCCCCTTTTTCTTCATGTCCTCAGGCTATTTATTCGGAAGAAAAATAACCCGGTTAAAAAGTAATGAAGCTTATTTTATTAAATATGTGATGAAGCTGCTTTCCATTTATGCCTTATGGTTTCTTTTTTATTGCACATATGATATTTGCGTTCTTTTAATCACCCATCATGGCAAAGGAGCAATCGATGACATCTTGCACTATTTGGACAATATTGAACTGCTTGACCTTTTATATTACGGAAAAGGAACAAGCGGATATCAATTATGGTTTCTTCCCGCCCTCGTGTGGAGCATTTTCATTCTCTATATTTTTTTCCGGTTAAAAAAAGTAAGCCTCTTGATTGTAGCTAGTTTGATGTTAAATCTGGCTGGCTTATTAGGACAGTCGTATACGATGTTTTTTAAAATGCCGGTTCCTACAAGAGATGCCTTATTTTTCGGGTTATTTTACTGTACTTTAGGATTTTTCATTGCCTCACATAAAGAAAAGATCATTCAAAAAGTCATTTCCATGAAAATATTTGTTCTCTTATTTAGCTGTTTTGCAGTATTGCAGGTAATTGAAGCCTTTTTTTTGGATAGAAAGCTTTCAGGGAGCCACGGGGAATACTTCATTTCTACAATTTTTCTGACCAGTTGCTTATTTATTTTCGTCCTGCAATACAATCAGCATGGAAAACATTTATTTGTCACGAAAATCGGGGCTGATTCTTTAGGTATTTATGTTATCCACGTTTTCTTTCTTAACCTGGTTAATCTGTATTTGCAATCCACAGGCCTAAAAATGTCCGAAAATTTTATATGGAGTCTGTTTGAAACCATATTTGTTTTCTTTATATCCTTCTATGTATATAGAATGATGCAGTCAGCGAAAAAAAAAGCCGGAATTTAGGAGGTGGAAGGTATATAAGTCATACATAAATTTTTCCTGAAAAGAAACAATAAGACCAGGCATAATCGACTGCCTGACAATGTGCTGCTTCTACAGAAAGAAGGTTTGATAATGGATATCCTGCTAGCTCTTTTCCCTGCAATATTTTGGGGAAGCATTGTATTAGTAAACGTCCGGCTCGGTGGAGGCCCTTATAGCCAAACACTTGGAACAACGATCGGTGCACTGTTTTTTTCAATTGTTATTTATGTATTTGTGCATCCTCACTTAACTCCCTTCATCCTGCTCATTGGTTTCATTTCAGGATTGTTTTGGACACTTGGACAGCGAAATCAATTAAAAGCTGTAGAGTATATGGGCGTTTCAAAAACCATGCCTATCTCAACAGGGATGCAGCTTGTATCTGCTTCACTATTTGGAGTAATCGCCTTTAAAGAATGGGCGACTAAAACCTCCATTATATTGGGCGTCATTGCACTGGTGCTGATTGTAATCGGCATTATCCTTACCACCCTTAAAGGCCCTGATCAAACGGAAGAACAAGGGCAGCTCAAAAGAGGTATTTTCACCTTAATTATTTCTACAATCGGATATCTGGTTTATGTAGTAATCATCAGGTTCTTCCACATTGACAGCTGGTCAGCTATATTGCCTCAGGCAATAGGAATGGTTGTTGGCGGCCTCCTCCTTACATACCGGCATAAACCCTTCAATATGTATACGGTGAAGAATATCATTGCTGGTTTAATATGGGCAGCCGGAAATTTATTTTTGTTCATCTCCCAGCCTAAAGTAGGCGTCGGCACCAGTTTCTCCCTTTCACAAATGGGCATAATTATTTCAACGCTCGGTGGAATCATTTTTTTAAAAGAAAAGAAAACAAAAAAGCAGCTTATCGGTATTGCAGCAGGTATCATCCTCATTATTGGAGGTGCTGTATTCCTTGGGCTGGCAAAATCCAAAACATAATAAACTTAATAGGAGGAATATATAATGTATCCTGATTTGAATGGTAAAGTAGTTGTCATCACAGGGGGCTCAACGGGGCTTGGAAAAGCGATGGGAGTCCGGTTTGGCCAGGAAAAAGCCAAGGTGGTTATCAATTATTATAAAGATGAAGAAGAAGCTTTGACGGTAAAAAAGGAAATCGAGCAGGCTGGCGGAGAAGCAGTGATTGTAAAAGGTGATGTCACCAGCGAAAAGGATGTCATCAATCTGGTGCAAACGGCCATCAGTACTTTTGGCACCCTTGATGTAATGGTCAATAATGCGGGTATCGAAAATGCTGTTCCTTCACACGAGCTTTCGCTTGATGACTGGAATGCAGTGCTGAATACAAATTTAACCGGTGCATTTTTAGGCAGCCGTGAAGCTTTAAAACATTTTGTTAACCATAATATTAAGGGAACCATCATTAATATGTCCAGCGTTCACGAAATGATTCCATGGCCCCTGTTTGTACATTACGCAGCAAGCAAAGGCGGTATTAAGCTCATGACAGAAACGCTTGCATTAGAATACGCTCCAAAAGGCATCAGGGTCAATAATATAGGTCCCGGTGCAATTAACACTCCTATCAATGCAGAAAAGTTTGCTGATCCTAAGCAGAAAAAGGATGTTGAAAGCATGATTCCTATGGGATACATCGGCAAACCAGAGGAAGTAGCTGCCGCCGCTGCCTGGCTTGCCTCCTCTGAAGCAAGCTATGTAACAGGCATTACTTTGTTTGTGGATGGAGGAATGACGAAATATCCATCTTTTCAAGCTGGAAGAGGTTAAAAAGTTTAAAGGCACACGATATGTGTGCCTTTCTAACTCTTTTGGGTAATTTCCGCAGCAGGAAGCTTTTCCTTTTTTTCAAAATTCAGCAGCAGCATGCGGAATACTTTTAACGAAGATTGAAATATAGGGCTTTGAATGAACGTATAAAGAAATGTCGCTACAAAAACGGGCCCGCTTAAGAAAAAACCCAGTATCAGCACCAAACATTCTACAGCTATCCTGGCACGGCTTACTGATAAGCCTGTTTTATCTGAAATAGATAGCATAAAACCGTCCCTAGGTCCTGCTCCAATTCCAGGAGCAACATACATGCCCCCTCCAATTCCGGCAATGATAATTCCCGCCAGCAGTATAAGAAGGTTAATCAGTAAATGAGAAGATGCATGCGGCAAGATACCGCTTCGCAAAAAGAAATCCATGATTGGACCAATCAAAAGGGCATTCAAAAAGGTACCAATGCTGATATACTTTCTGTCGACAATGAGTGAAACAAGGACTAAAAATAATCCGCATATAACACTCCATGTGCCGATGGTCCAGCCAAACTTTTGGTAAAGTGCGACATTTAAAACCTCCCAGGGATGAAGGCCAAGAAATTTAACTTTAACGGCCAGGGCATTGCCGAGGCCTATACATGATAAGCCCAGAAAAAAAAGGGCATAACGAAACAGATTAATTATGTTCTTCACCTCTTCAGGACTAAAGTTTCTGTATATTCAGAATAACATACTATTTCACTGGCAAACACCATCTTTTTCAAAAGATTTAATCTGCTTACCTTCCCTTGCATGTGCCGTTTCAAATCTATTCATAAAGGCAGTTTTCATAAACTTGCTGAAAAGGAACCATATTTCAACGGTGCAGGATGTATGCGGGTCGGGCGGTGAACATTCTCAGCTCCGCAGTCTTATCTGTCCGGCAAAATCCCGCAGGAGTCTCAAAACTACTGCTCCACGTCTTTCAAAAACCAGAACCTTAAAGAAAAGAGCAAAAAAGGAAATCCCTACCGCTAGAGCAAAGCGGATGGATTTCCTTTTCATCGTAATTATAAGGTTTCTAAAAATTCACGTACAGCATCTGCTGTTTTTGCATTAGCACTGTGCAGATGTGCAAGCTTTTCGCCATTTTTAAATACCAGCAGTGATGGAATTCCCATGACATTTTGCTCGTCGGAGATTTCAGGAAACTCATCACGATCCAGCTTAAACCATGTTTTATCTTTATTTTCAGAAATAATTTCATCAATAAACATATCCATACGTTTGCAATCCGGACACCAAGTTGTGGTAAAGACTCCAACCGTTAATTGATCGGCAGCAATTTTTTCACGGTATTCCTGTTCATTTGTAATTTGATTCATGCTTCTTCTCCCCCAAGTTTTATTTCTTCTTGTACTTTAGCCGGCAGTCCTCCTGCCCCGATCTTTTGCAGGGCAGCCTGATGCTTAAACGGCAGAACCGCCAGTAAAGTCAATTAATCGGTACAGCTAAACTTCTAAGACAGATCAAAGCTGCCGCAGATAGATGCTTACATTACATTATACGATGCCGTTTGCCTTCTTCACAAGAAATTGGCAAACAGACTTAAACCTCTTTAATATGTCTAAAACTTTTTTGTTAATTATTAGGAATGGACGGTCCCCTTAAATATGCAAATTTGTAGTTGTTCGTAATATATGGCGGATGAGTAAATTTATATATTCTGTCGAGGTTTATGGCAAAATCCATGCAGTCTTGTAAATTAAAGTTTTCAGAAGAATTAATGGCCAGTAGATTTTCAATACACGTTTTTAACTGAAATTTACAGATGATTTTATTAAAGTTACGATAACATTAAGATATTTTTGAAGTTCTGAAGGCATTTAGGGGTTTTCCTTATCCCCCTTTAAATCATCACCATCTCTTCGATTTTATCACCACAAAAAAACCGCGCTAACATTAAGTTAACCCGGTCCTTTATACTTTAATATTTACTTGTTTGCTGGCTTACGCTATGAACACTGGATCTCCGTGCAGCCCCGCTTATAATATAAATTCCCGGACCCGCAGCTTCTGCTCCACTAAACAATATCATTAAAAAACAATTTGTTTAGATTGGAGGATAAACGATATCAGAGGTGCTGGCCTGTTTGCCAGCAGATCTCAAATCGTTTGAATGGGGAATAAATGCGGAAGTGCCGGCTGCTATCAATAATGAAAATAAAACTAATGCTTTGATCTTATTTTTCATAGAAAGCTCTCCTTAATGTAAGATAGATTAATAAAGTTAATATATTATACATTTTACTAAAAAGTCAACTAATATATGGCAAAAGATGATATTATTTACATATAGGAAATTTTGCAGAAATAGGTGATTTTCATGGTAGCTGATTTTGGAGAAAGAATTAAAGAAAGGAGAAAATCCCTGGGACTCACCCAGGATGACTTAGCGGGTCCGAACCTTAGCAGAGGGATGATAAGTCTGATTGAAAGAAACCAGACAACCCCTTCTATCAAAACTCTGGATTTTATCGCAAGCAAGCTTGGCGTTTCTTTGGGGGAAATATTAGGTGAAATCAAAGATCCGGAGGAAAAAATCCTTCCGTTCGAAGCTGAGAAGCTTATTAAAATGTGCACTGCCCTTATTAACAGCAATAAAACGGCTGAAGCAGAAGATACGTTAAACTCTTTGATAGAAAACCTCGAGGATTATTCACTAAAAGGCAGGGTCCTGAAGCTTTTGGCGGATATTAAAAGCCATACAGACAAGGAAAGCTCCATCTTATTATATAAAGAAGCATTGCTCTATATAACCCCTATTGAAATAGGCGATCATATCGAGATATATCACGCATTGTCCCTGAATTACTGCCGTTTGAATAATTATCATAATTGCATTGAACATTCTTTATATGCCACTGCCTTGATTAAATCGGATTTATACGGCAAATACGATGTTTTACTTCATCTGCAATTACTTTATAACCTGTCTTACAGTTATTCGAAAATAGGCCAGAATGATCTGGCATTAAGCATCATTGAAGAAGCGCTGCACATAATGAAAAATAAACATATCACCTATTCGCTCGGCTCCTTTTTAATGCTAAAAGGGATTTCTCTTTTGAATTTAGGGAGAGCCGCTGAAGCAATAGATGCAAATAAAGCAGCATTGGCACTTTTTAATGAGAAAGAAAACTTGCGGGAAATGATTGGATGCCAAACAAATTTAGGCATTTTGTACAGAGCTCTGCTCGACTATCCTCAATCAATCTCCTGCCTGCGATCCAGCTTGGAGTATTCTCAGGCATTTGATAATGAATGGTACAAGGTAAACAATTATTATGAATTAGCTCAGACATACCTTGAGTGCAACAATCTTGATCAAGCTAAGTCAGCAGCAATAAAGGGCCTTTCTCTCTCAAAAGATGAATTATTCACTGCCAAATTGCTGCACTGCCTTGCACAGATTGATATTGAAAACGGAAACTTCCAGGAAGCTGAAAGAAACATAGAAAAATCGATAGAGGTCATGGGTATTCATAAGGATATCAGACTGATGTCCAAATGCTATATTGTCAAAGCGTCCATATATTCTTCACAGAAATTATTTGCAGAAGGGAATTATTATTATCAAAAAGCTGCTCAGCTCTTGTTAGAGCTTTAAAGGAGCAGAGAATGATTAAGCTGGCGTTTCTCTGATGAGAATATGCCAGCTTTTTTCGTCTATCTTTCAAATATAACTAGAAGAATATTTATATGTAAGAAATCTACTAAAATATCCATTACTTTTCTATAAGTTTAATAAAATTAACATTTTTAATATTTTTATCGTTTTGATAATTCAGAAGATTGATATTATAGTTGCCATATTACAGAAAAGGAGTTGGGTTATTTGAAAATTAAAATCGTCGCAGGCACTGTATTATCTCTTGGATTAATGGTTTCAGCTCTTCCCCATTCCGAAGCGTTTGCTGCTTCTAAAAATGTTTTAAGCACAGAAAAATTCAACAAAGAAAAAGATTCTGCTGAATTCAAGTCAGGAAACCTGACCGCTCCCTCAAGCGAAGCACCTGAAACGATTTTTTATAACTTCTTAGATAAAAATAAACAATCATATAAGCTTGGCAGCAAGCACGCTAAGGATTCTTTCAAAGTTCTTAAAAAGAGCAAGGACGAGCTTGGAAATACAGTGCTGAAGCTTCAGCAGACATTTGAAGGTGTTCCAGTTTTCGGATCCACGCAGGCGGCTGTCCTGAAAGATGATGGTGTACTGAATGTAGTGTCGGGTACCGTTGTATCTAATCTTGACACAAAGCTTGAAAAAAAAGACAAAAAAGGCATTAAGGCCTCACAAGCGGTTAAAATTGCAGAAAGCGATCTTGGCTTCACTCCTAAATATGAGCAGGCTCCAGATCCTGAATTGGTCGTGTTTACGGCAGATGACAGTGCGGATTTCGCCTATAAGGTGAATTTAAACTTTTTGGATCCTAAACCAGGAAACTACTACTATTTCGTATCAGCAAAAACAGGCGAAATTCTAAATAAATATAATACCCTGGATGAAGTCACCGGGACAAACTCTGTCGGAACCGGAACAGGCGTCACTAAGAATTCAGTTTCACTGAATACCACATTATCAAACGGCACGTATTACCTCCAGGATAATACTAGAGGCAATGGTATTTTCACATACAACACAAGCAATTCTTCAAGACTTCCGGGAACACTTTGGGCGGATGCTGACAACGTATTCAATGCAACCAATGATGCACCGGCTGTAGATGCCCACTATTATGCAGGAAAAACGTATGACTATTATAAATCTACTTTCAATAGAAATTCCTATGACGGCTATGGTTCGGCTTTAAAGTCTACCGTCCATTATGGTAGCAAATATAATAATGCCTTCTGGAATGGTACACAAATGGTATACGGAGATGGAGACGGCTCCACCTTCATCCCATTATCCGGCGGATTGGATGTTGTCGCCCATGAATTAACACATGCTGTGACATCTTCTGAGTCCAATCTGGTTTATCAGGGAGAATCAGGTGCACTGAATGAAGCGATTTCCGATATTTTCGGAACAGTTGTGGAATTTAAATATCAGGCGTCAAAAGCGGATTATCTGATTGGTGAAGATATTTACACACCTGGCGTATCAGGGGATGCACTTCGCTCGATGTCCAATCCGGCTGCTTACGGCGATCCCGATTATTATCCGAACCGCTACACAGGCACAGCTGATAATGGAGGCGTCCATACCAACAGCGGAATCATCAATAAAGCAGCCTACCTTCTTTCAGCTGGCGGCACGTTCCATGGTGTAACTGTTTCAGGAGTAGGCATTGATAAATTAGGAGCCATTTTCTATCGCGCCAACACGGTTTATTTGACTTCTTCCGCCACTTTCTCACAAGCAAAAGCGGCAGCCATTCAATCGGCAGCCGACCTTTATGGATCTAGCAGTGCAGAAAAAACAGCCGTTACAAATGCTTTCACTGCAGTAGGAATCAACTAATCAATCCTGATATTTGGCAGAAAGGAAACCAGCCATCTAAAAGCTGGTTTCCTTTCTTATGTTTGTTAAATTTTTAATGACTGGCACACTTAAGGCAGTATCAGATCAATCTCCATTCACTCCCCCGTTTGCCTATTCGCCGAAGATACTTATCATTTATGAAACTATGGACATTAGAAATGAGGCAGTTATCGAAGCCCTTGATTTTTGAATTATTATTCGATAACACGGCATGTATATTGATATGAATAATTCAAATAAACACAGCCTAAAACATGGGCACGTGCCTGCCCCTCTTCATATAGAGATACATACAATATGTTAATCACCTTGAGGAGGAGATATACAATGGAAAATCTTTATTATTCTGAAAACCGAAATCATTATGGGCACGGAGGGTATTATCCTGGTTATGGCTACCATCACGGACATGGCGGATACTATCCAGGCTATGGCTACCATCATGGACATGGCGGATACTATCCGGGCTATGGCTACCATCATGGACACGGCGGATACTATCCGGGCTACGGTTTCCATCACGGCCATGGCACTTATCATCAGAATTGATAATCCATTGTCTATACCCTCTCATGTAGTTGACCTGCAGATAACAAACAAGAGTATTCAAGGGACGGCAGCTTCAGCTTCTCCAGCAATGCATAAGAAGCTGAAGCTGCCATTGCTTTTTATATTATATATCAGCGATTATATCTAATTTCGTCATTTTACTTCATTAAAAAAAGCCGATTCCATATTAGAAGGGCTTTTTTGAAATTTAAATAATAAGGCTATTTTCATCTGCCATTTACCCATTAACAAGGTATTGTAAGTATGAGCAGACTTTATAAAAAGGGAATTTGAAAATGGTTATTGGGTGCCGGTAAACGTATCAAATTGCACATCGAAACTTTCTAAGGATTTTGTTAATACATGTACGGCCACTTTCCATTCCCCTGGCATATTCATGTACATGCTTTTGGTTTGATATTTACCTGGAGATATGCGCGGAACAGCCATTGAGCTTTCCCCCATATTCATTTTTGTATGAGTGAATGTAAGAATAACCTGCTCAATTTGGACAGCGGGCTTTCCATCCTTGGTATTAATTGCAATATTAAATGAATTTTCTCCTTCCACATTCGGACTAATATGCAAAGAAACTTCATATTTGCCATGCTCTTTGATTTGGCTGAAAGGTCCCGGTGATGATACTGCTGCAGGTAAATTGGTAAGTACAGCAGCAATAATTAGTATTGCCGCTCCTGTCAGCAATTCAATCCATATCGAATAAGCAATTCCATTCTTCCCTTGTTTTCTTCCTTGAAAAAAGTGAACTGACCCCAATATTAGCATAATGACAAATAATAAGATTTTACCCAATAAAGCATATCCATAATATGTATGCAGCAAGGAGTAAAAGGTAGGCACATATAGGAGGCTTCCATAAATACCTGTTATGATAATACTGGCTACAGAAAGGGCTGCCCACAGTGAGAAAGTGCGGATAGAATTCCAATACAATTGCCTTTCACTCTCATTTTTTTGGGATCTGATTCCAGGCAAAAGCAAGAGCAGTGCAAAAAGTCCGCCAATCCATATAGATGCTGCCAATAAATGAATAAAGTCCATAGCAACAGTAATAACTCGATGTTCAGAAGCTGCAGCATGGCCAGTGGATGCTTTCGAAAGCAGCAATGCTATATAAATAACAATGGGTATGAGCCATGATTTTTTAGTAAATCCATTGCCAGCTGCAATATATGTGACTAATATCAGCAGAACCAGGAATAACAATTCAAAAATCCAATATAACCCAAAATCAGTTTGGCTGATAGTGTCTTTTAAGAGGGACGCATTAAAAACCTTCGCCCAGCTCACACCTGCATATAGAGTTGTCTGCATCGGCAAGCTCAGCACTATGCTGATCACCATTCCACTCAGAGAAAACCAAAGAACGGCCATGCTTTTTGTATGTATTTTTTTTAGAGTCTCTCTGCCTTCAAATTTATTGAAAAACAAATTAAAAATGATAACTCCTATGAACAGCGAAAAACTCAGATATAACAATCCCCGCAACATAATCAAATCTATACGAGGAAAATAATCATTCCTCTTTTCATTTATTTTTGGTGTCTGTTCACCTCCTGTCCCAACAGCAAATGGTATTACCCCTTCCACAGGATGACCATCTGCAGAAACCGCCTTCCACTGCAAGGAGTATGCACCACGGCTTAATTTCTTCTTAAAATGTGCTTCTAAAATGGCATCATTATGGCTGTTTACCTGGGCATTCGTTAAATTTACTTGCTTTCCTGAAGAATCAAGGACCTTCAAGGAATGGAAACCTGCCTGTACAGGTTCGTTAAACTGTATTTTTACAGCAGAAGGCGGTTTCGGCAATACTTCGTTTACGCCCGGGCTTGAGCGGATAATAGAAGCATGTGCAAACGTCTTGTCCGGAAATAAGGCAAATAAAAGTACAGACAGCAGCAAGCACAATCTGCAAATATGTTTTGTCATATCATCAGTCCTTTCCCTTAACAATGTCTCCATCTTTTTATCAATGCAAAATTCAACCAGGACTGCAACTGGCTATCATCATTTCCCAAATAAAGAGGCATTACACAATGTTGGTATAATGCCTGACTTAAAGTTATTTTTTTCTCATAGCCGTTATCAAAGCAGCAGCGGATAAAATCAGCGATACAATTGTCAGAGTAATTACAAGGGTGTTTGAACCTCGATTTTCTGATTTTGTATCCTCTTTGACCGTTTTACCTGTTCTATTTTTGGAATCATCATGGACAGTTACATTCGGAGTCCCTGCCGATGCTGTAATTTCAGTAACCGAATGTGGAGAATCAGAATTCTCATCTCCTGTCCACTCTACTACTGATCCATCTTTATAATATTGGTAAGCATCCCATGCTGCTTTAGTTTCTTTGTCAGGATTTTTTGCTACAAAATAAAATTGCTGAAATTGTCCGGCAGAAATTCCCGTTCCAGTTGCTTCCCAAGTAACGATTTTTGTCTTTCCTGAAGAATCTTTATCCAGTTTAACTTTCCAATCCGGTACTGGCTGGTAAGACATTATTTCAGCACCTTTAGGAACCTTCAATGCCACCTTTGTCGTAGCCATGTTTTTTTCAACCGGGACCTTCAGAGTGTATGTTTCCCATGCTCCTGGAGCTGAAATCTTTGGACTGACCGTAACATGTGCACTTGCTGCACCCGCCCATATGAATAAAACAGCACACACTGATATCATACCGATTGAACATTTTTTAATTACTTTTTTCATTTGATTGTCTCCTTTTTGATAATATTGATGTCTTTGCTGACCCGTTTACAATTATAAACTTTTTCAATATAACAACAATGACTCTAAAGAGTGATTTACCCGAAAGAGTGCCTCAATCTTTTGAACAAATGTTAAAATATATACATTGCTGCGGAAAAAAGGTGAAGATTTGAAGTATAAACAAATAAAATGGATTATATTAATACTGCCAACTTTCACAATCGGTTTGTGGGAGTATATAAGACATGTTTTTTTACTGCCTTACTTATCAATGGAAATGGGGAATATCTTATCGCCAGTTATAGTATTTGCAGTTACGATTCTTTTTCTATTGAAACTATTTTCCATATTAGAAGGCATTCAAGAAGAACTGCGAGTTGAAAAGGCAAGAAAAGCAGCCCTCCTAGAAAGGGAAAACCTGGCACGGGAACTGCACGATGGTATTGCTCAGTCCTTATTTTTGCTATCTGTTAAACTTAATAAATTCGGAAAAAAAACAACAATTGAGACACATCCGGACTTTCAAAAAACAAAACAAACATTGCAGCAGATATATGATGATACCCGCCAGGCCATAGAAAATTTGAAACAGCTGCCGGCACCTGAATTGTTCAGCTGGACAAATAATATTCAAACGTACCTGTCTGAGCTTGAACATAATCACTCGATGAGCGTCGATTTCCTCTGGGAAATACCAGAGGACAGTTTATCCGCTAAAGAAAAAATAGAACTGTTCTCCTGTATAAAAGAAGCTGTAATGAACGTGATAAAACACGCTCAGACAAATTGGATGATGATTAGTGCAAAGGAATCTGAGCATGGCTGGACCTGTGAGATACGCGACAACGGTGTTGGCTTTACAAATGCTCAAATTCAATCATCTCGAGGATTCGGGCTCGAAATCCTCGAAAATCGTGCGGCTGCTATGAACTGGACGTTTTCAATAAATAGAGTTAACAATGAAACGATTATTCTGCTTAAAAAGGAGTATTAATTGATGCAGCCATTTCAAATACTAGTTGTTGATGACCATACTCACGCAAGAGAAGCCATCCGCATTATTTTAGAAGAGTACAGTGAGTTTAAAATAATAGGAGAAGCAAAAAATGGCCAAGAAGCCATCCGCCTTACGGAAGCGCTGATGCCGGATATCATTTTAATGGATATTCAAATGCCCGTAATGGATGGGCTTGAGGCAACAAAAATAATAAAGATGAAATTCCCTTCTGTCAAAATCGTGATGATCACTGTTTCAGACGATGTAACGAATCTATTTGATGCTTTAAAACAAGGTGCACAAGGTTATTTATTAAAAAACATTCAGTCCGAGCACTGGTATGAATATCTTAGAGCATTCGCATTGGATGAGGTGCCGATGTCAAAAGAAATTGCCTTTCGCATTTTAAATGAATTCCCCAAGAACAAACCAGAAACAAACAATAATAATCCTTTGTCCCCCAGAGAATTAGAAGTTCTTCAGCTGGTGGCACAAGGACTGTCAAATAGAGTCATATCAGAAACTCTTTTCATCTCGGAACATACAGTAAAAAGCCATCTTAAAAATATCTTAAGCAAGCTTCATTTGGAAAACCGGGTGCAGCTGACCAATTATGCTTTCCAGCAAGGGCTGGTCGACTTCAAACATCCAACCAGCTAATCCGGCAAGATATAAAACGGAAATCAGGTATGGCAGTTCTTACTTGAAACAGCATTATGCATCAGGTTTCATAAAAAGTTTGCCAATCAGGAGCTTATCAATGGAAAAAGAAGCAAAGTGATACGCAAGCTCAAAATCCCGCATCCCAAAATGGAATGCGGTTTTTTTATAAAGTGATATCAAGCATAATCCCAAAATATAGTGATGCGATAAAACAAAGACCGAACAGCAGACCGAGCAGTGCTGATGTTTTTTTGCGGAAGCTTTCCATGATCATCGCTAAAAACAGGAAGGAAATCAGAAACAAAAAGACCCCCTGATAGGACATATTCAGATGGACGCTTATCGGAGCAGCAATTTCTTTACCGATTAAAAAAGATGCCCATTTCGATGCCCCTTCTGTTGTAACAGTAATATCCGGGTCATGCGGCGGTGATAAGGTACCCATTATAGCTGTAAAGGAAAATACAGCAAGCAGGAGAATGGTTTCGGCCTTCACCCATGGTACGGGGTTAAAAGTTTTCTCTCTCTCTGCTTTTTTTGCTAAAAAGCCATTTATAAAAGCAAATGCTAAAACAGGAATAATACTGATGTGCTTAAGCAAAAGCATCTGCCCATACGGCAGGGCCCAGGACATGAAATACTCCCTGGGTTCCACGATTTTAAACATTAAAACCAGACCGCTGGAAAAAATTAAAACCAGGCTTAAAATGGCAAATGGTGTAAACCAGCGAAGAAATGCCTGCCAATTATTTTCTCCTTTAACGAAAAAGGATATATGAAGAAGAATGCCTCCCCACAATGAAATCATAAAAAAGTGGACTGAATGTGAGGCGAAACCAGTCCAAAAAGATAAAGAAGCTACATGTGAGGCATATCCCTGTGCGGCAATCATAATCAGCAACCAAAATGCCTCAAGATATTTAGAGCCCCTCAATTGTATCGTCAGCCATAATAGTGCACCGGAAAAGCCAGTGGCCAGAAAAGCCCTGCCCACCTGAAAATCGGTAATCACTGATAGTAATACAGAGGTAAACCCTGAGTTATCCGCAAAGTAGCGGATCACCTCCAAAACAGGCATAAAGGTGCAAATCATGATGCCTAGTGCCGATAGCAGCAGCGCCGGTTTAGGTACAGCTGTTTTTGGCTTTTTTTCTTTTGGAACAAACTTCAATGCAATATGTCCTGCCAAAAATGCAAACAGCAAGTAGTTTATCAAATGTGATAGCGGCAATAGAACATCCATGCTTTATTTCTTCTTTTTGAACAGCAATAAAATGCCTGCGATCAAGATGAGTCCCAGTACTATCATGAACACAGTGGAAGAAGAAGATTTTTCCTCCGTCTTGCTGTTGTCACTGACTGCTTTTTTTTCTTGTTCTGCTGTTTTTTCAGTTGTTTTTTTAACAGTAATTTTCTTTTCAGTTTCTTTTTTGGGGACATTAACAGTAAATGGGATTTCACCTGAAATCGGATGGCCGTCTTCACCGACGATTTTCCACAATACTTTATAAGAACCGCTTGCAAGAGGTTTTGATAATACACCAGTCATATGTGAATCATTTACTTTTACTGAAACAGGGACTTCCACTTCCCCTTTCATCACTTTCATCGTACTAAGATTTTCCACTTTAGATTCAAAAACAAGATTGATATTTTTAAGTTCACTTGTGATGACTTGTCCCCTTGAAGGGTTAGATGATTCCAAACCCGTATGGGCCGATGCCGCCAGCGGCACCATTAAAAATAATCCTGCCAAAAAGAACAATACCTTTTTCATATGTATTCCACCTTTCTTCCTGCGAAACTGCCATTCCATCATACCATTTAATAGAATAAGAAATTTGTATGTACTTTTAACAACTTTGTGAATGTATTATTTTATCCATAAAGTGAAAATTCCATCAGTGCAGGCTTTCCCGCACTGATGGCTAAAGCTAATCTTTTTTCTCCTGTACTCTAAGCAATCGGAGGCTATTTGCAGTGACAATCAATGTAGCGCCCATGTCCGCAAAAATGGCAATCCAGAGCGTCAGCCAGCCTGGAATGACAAGCAATAGGGCAAGAAGCTTGATTCCGATGGAAAATGCGATATTCTGTTTGATCACCCATAACGTTTTTCTGCTCAGTTTAATTGCAAAGGGCAGTTTGATTAGGTCATCAGCCATAAGCACAACATCAGCTGTTTCAAGCGCTGTATCTGTTCCTGCTCCTCCAAGACTGATTCCTACTGCAGCTGCTGCGAGAGCAGGAGCATCGTTCACCCCGTCGCCTACCATGGCGGTTTTTCCGTTTTTTTGCAGTTTATTAATATAATCCAATTTCTCCTGCGGCATCAGTTCCGCTTTGGATTCAGAGATTCCAGCTTCAGCGGCAATAACAGATGCTGCGGAGGAATTATCACCTGTCAGCATCAGTGTTTTTTCAATACCCAGTTCTTTTAGCTTTTGTATCACTTCTCTGACGTTCTCCCGTACTTCATCTTTAGCAGCGATAATGGCTAAAATGCTGGTTTGGGTTCCCATCAGCATTACAGTTTTTCCTTGTTTCTGCATTTTGAGAATCCTGTCTTCCAGCTGGCGCAGCAAGCCTTTATGAAATATGTCCGGCTTGCCCGCGATATACTTTTCACCATTTATGGTTCCATAAATGCCTTTTCCTGCTTGTGCAGAAAACTCTTCTACCTCAATGCCCTGAAAATCAAGATTCAACTCTTTTGCTTTTTTCAGGATGGCTGAGGAAAGAGGATGCTGAGACCTGTATTCCAGTGCAGCCAGCTTTGTAAAAATTTCATTTGCATCAAATTTTTCATCCAAGATCATTATGTCAGTAACAGCAGGATGTCCCTTGGTGAGGGTCCCTGTTTTATCAAAGGCTATGCTCTTTAATGATCCCATTTCCTCAAGGAAAACTCCGCCTTTTATTAAAACACCTTTTTTGGCTGCGTTTCCGATTGCAGTCACAATTGCTACCGGAGTCGAAATGACCAGGGCGCACGGACATCCTACAACAAGAACCGATAATCCCTGATACACCCATTCACCCCATGAACCGCCAGCAATGAGGGGCGGCAGTGTCATTACCAAAAGGCTGATGAACATGATGACTGGAGTGTAATATTTTGCGAATTTTTCGATAAAAGACTGTGAAGGTGCACGTTCGCCCTGGGCTTCTTCTACGAGATGAATGATTTTGGCAATAGCAGTGTCTTCTGCCCGCTTTGTAATCTGAACTTCCAGCAAACCTTCACTGTTCAGGGAACCGGCAAAAACTTCATCTGATACGGTTTTGCTTACTGGCAAAGACTCGCCGGTAATCGCAGCCTGATTCACAGATGATGTTCCTTTTAATATGATTCCGTCCATCGGGATTTTTTGCCCCGGCTTGACGATCATCACATCTCCCACTTCAATATCTTCCACGTCAATTGTTATTTCTATATCATTTCTTTTGACAACTGCTTTTTTAGGGGCAATTTCCATCAGGGCACGAATGGATTGGCGTGCTTTTATCATAGAATAAGATTCCAGCACCTCACTGACAGCAAAAAGGATTACCACTACAGCCCCTTCGCGCCAATCTCCTATGACGGCAGCGCCTATAATAGCAATTGTCATCAATGTTTTCATGTCAAAATCCAGCTTAAAAAGATTTTTTAAACCAGCGTTAAAAAGCCTGTATCCCCCTAAAAGTATGCCTGCACCATATGCAGCTACAGCAGCCATGCTATTTTCGCCGTAAATGCCCTGAAAAAAATAACCTATTAAGGCAAACACAACGGAGAGCATAACAGCAGCATGCCGTTTATAAAAAGGAACTCTTTGATTTTCTGCCTTTTCTCCTTCCGGAACAACCTTTATTTGTTCAAAAGACCCCGCTTTTTCAATTTCTGCAATCGTTGCCTGTCCGTATACGGTAATCTTCAAGGCGCCAAAATTCACTTTTGCATCTTCTACTCCATCAATGCGCCGGACGTTCTTTTCGAATGTATTCGCACATCCAGCACAGGTAAACCCTGATACCCTGTATATCTGTTTTTCAGCTTCCATCAACTTTCCTCCCCTGAAGCGGCAAGAGCTGCTTTAACAACGTTCAACCTATAATGTTTATATAGATGAATAAAAATAAAAGGTCGTATTTTTTGTCTAAGTCGAAGAAACCTTAAAAAATCTGGACTAAGCACATTTTTCAAAATATCTGCACTGCCAAGGTATAATGCTTTCTCATACCTTAAAACGAAAAAGTAAATATAGCTTACTTCCCTGCGGTTTTGCTTCCTCTCTGCAATCAAGCATCTATTTGACTATTAGTATATGAGCTGCCCGTTAAGCGGTCAAATAATTTTTCAGTTCAGCTCTGTTAAGCCAATGCTGAAGTTGTCCCTGATTGTTTATGGTGCAGAAACCCTCACTGGAAGTTAAATATATTTTTAAGTATTCGAGGAAAATCTAATGGTGAGGCAGTTTATTACATGATTGCTCAAATAGCTGTTCCCGAGAAGTCTTTAATCCAATCAATTGAGAAAAATACCGGCTTTTTCTATACTATAATAGAAGGAGTATAAGAGAAGGAGCCTGATATGATTGACAAAGATAAAAATATACCCTATGAAGAGCTAGACGAAGAAACTGTATTTATTGTGACACAGACTTTTAAAGCACTATCAGATCCAACACGCCTGCGCATTCTTCAGCTTCTTTTTCAGGGAGAACATTCTGTAAATGAAATTGCAGAAACATTATCACTGCTTCAATCCACTGTTTCCCATCAGCTCAGGTTTTTAAAAAATCTGCGGTTAGTAAAATTCAGAAGAGAAGGCACTACGATGTTTTACTCTCATGATGATCAGCATGTCATCGATGTCTTGAAGCAAATGATCGAGCATTCACAGCATATGTAAAAAAAGCAGCGAATGCTGCTTTTTTTTACAGGCTTTAGAATAAATTATCAAATAACATCGTGCGGCGCAAATGAACAGGCAAAGGTCCCTTTTTCAATTTGGATTGTCGGATGCTCAATTTCAAATTTATCATGCAGCTCCTTGTTCATTCTTATAATTAATTCATCATTATCTTCAATCTTTGAACGCACAAGATGGACTGTCATTGCTGCCTCTGTGGTGCTCATGCCCCATACATGCAGATCATGAACATCGATCACATCAGGAAGATTCATCAGATATTTTTTGATTTCCTCTGTTTCTATCCCTGACGGAACAGCATCAAGTGACAAATTGACAGACTCCTTTAGCAAGCTCCATGTGCCAATAAAAATGACTGCTGCAATTATCAGGCTCACTGTAGGATCAAGCCATTCCCAGCCAGTATAAATCATGACGAATCCGGCAATCACCACTCCGAGAGACACTAAGGTATCTGCTGCCATATGCATGTATGCTCCCCGAATATTCAAATCCTTTTTTCTGCCTGACATAAATAAAAATGCAGTAAAACCATTAATAACAATTCCGATAACAGCTACAATAATTACTGTGGCTCCTGCAGCCGGCGCCGGAGCAGAAAAACGCTGAACCGCCTCCCAGGCTATGCCCCCTATTGCAATCAATAAAAATAGAGCATTGAGCATGGCTGCAAGAATTGAGCTTCTCTTCAATCCGTATGTTCTTGTTTTGCTTGGCGCCTTTTTCCCCAGCCATACGGCAATCCAGGCAATGGCCAATCCAAATACATCACTTAAATTATGTCCCGCGTCTGCTAGCAGTGCCAGAGAATTACTGGTAATTCCGTACACTGTCTCAACCGCGATAAAAATCAGGTTAAGAATAATCCCAACTGCAAATGCTTTGCCGAAGTTTGCAGGCTGATGTGAGTGGCCATGTTCATGGCTATGTGTGTGCCCCATGCTTCCATCCTCCCATATATGAATATATGCTCATATATATTATTATGTATCAAACCTCTAGGGAACTCAATCTTTATTTACCCTAAATTGCCCATTTCATACACGCTAAAGCTTAGGGAACCACACCTATTTACAACTGAAGATTCCTAATAAGAAAATTCGCGTAAATATTTCGCTTCAAGCGTTTTATGTCGTATTCTGCGGTTTCCCAAGAAATAATGAAAATATTCTAATTAACTCATTTTTAATGTAATACATATTCTTGACCTATCCAGATTCAATATATTAAATAAATAGCTATTTTTTAAAAATTGTAATTTTAAATAAGTTATGTGAGGCGAATTTATTATGAAATGAGGTTGGATGTAGCGAAAGGTGTGACACTCTTGCTTTGATTAGCAGGACGCGAAATCCCGCAGACATGCTTGAGAATGTGTGCTCACCCCTTGTCCCTCGGAAAGCGAGCATCCTGGAGCAATAATCACCCCCTCTTCCTATAGCATCAAAGTTTACAAAAACAGCCAAAAATTTAGTCGTTCCATTAGGAAAGAGCTGTAATGTTGACTATATTCGATTGTTGCCCCAATAAGGAAGAAACCAGCATCAGTTTGATAACGCATCCCATTCAGAAGTTCAGCCATAACATCAAAACTGCCCGTTAAAAAACAAGCTCCATAACTATAAATAGAATTCCAATTATAAAAAGAAAAATAACGATCTAAACTGAAGCTTGGTTAAAGTACATTTTTAGGGTACTGTTTGTGAGTTGAATTCCTTGGAGGAACAACCCAATTAAGTGAGACAGTTTATCAAATTAATTGTTAAAATAAGGAATAAAACTGTTATAATAAAAAAATAATGCTTTTTTAAAGGATGTGAACTTTATCACAAATTCTAAAGGCCTGTTATGGGGACATAGTTTAAAAATCATTGCATGCATTTTACTAATTGTTTTCATACTTAACACCATAAATGAACCCCTTATAAAAAGTGTGATGACAGTTTTCCTTGCATTATCGGCAGGCAGCAGCGGAGACAGATTGCTTTTGCTGTACAGTGATAGATAAAGAAAAAAAGTCAATGCCGAATTTAAGTACTGCTGTTTTCAAGAATGAAAAATCCTGGCATCAACAGCCAGGATTTTTTCATTTTTACTTATACAATAAATATTTTTCTCTTACTTTCATGAACTCTTTTAATTTCCCTTGCCACTCTCTCTCCATTTGATCCACACTTTTACCTTGTTCGATTCTCCTTCGTATGTCGCCCGTGCCTGCAAGATTATCAAAGTATGAAATTCCTTTGCTGTCCGGTGTTCTAAATGCAAACTGATCTGGATACATGTCATGTATCGTTTTAACAATATATAATCCGGCTTCAAAAGGCTTAAAGGCTTTTCTGTCGGTCACATGTATTTGGACTCCGTGTGCCAGCTCATTTACATACTTGGAGGTGGTCGGGATAAAGGATGAGGCTCTGAAAATGACTCCAGGAAGTTTTAGGGCATTTAATTTTTCAGCCAAATCATCTCCATTAATAAATGGAGCTCCTATTGTTTCAAATGGCCTTGTTGTACCCCTCCCTTCTGACAAATTTGTGCCTTCTATTAATGCTGCGCCCGGATAGACAATAGCAGTATCGAGAGTTGGCATATTTGGGGAAGGCGGAACAAACTGGAGTTTAGTATCATCATAAAGCATGTTCCTCTTCCATCCATCCATTTTTACTACTGTTAAATCTGCGCCAATATTAAATTCTTTATTGAAAAGTCTGGAAAGTTCCCCAATCGTCATGCCGTGCCTTACCGGGATCGGATATTCACCGACAAAAGACGAATATTTATCTTCAAGAACCGGTCCTTCCACCTTTATCCCGCCAATCGGATTCGGCCGGTCAAGGACGATTATGGGTATATGGTTTTCCTTTGCGGCCTCCATTGCCAATGCCATTGTGTAAATATAGGTATAAAATCTGCTGCCGGCATCCTGGATGTCGAATACGATAACATCCACGTTTTTCAGCATCTCAATTGTCGGTTTTTTGGTCGGCCCATATAGGCTGTATACAGGAAGCCCTGTTCTTTCATCTTTATAATACTCCACATACTTTCCCGCCTGCTCGCTTCCGCGGATACCATGTTCAGGGCCGAATAATGCAGTCAGTTTCACCTCAGGATTTCGATACATCAAATCAGCGATGCTGTTTAGCTGCTGATCGACTCCTGTTGGATTTGTGATCAAACCTACTCTTTTTCCTTTTATCAGGCTAAGCTTATCCTTTAATAACACATCTGCACCTATTCGCAGCTTTGTATGAGGAGTGTTGTAGCCTTTATGGGCCATAGCAAAGCTGATAGTCGAAGAAATGAGCAGCACAGCAAAAATAATGGTGAGAAGTTTTTTCACATTTGATCATCCTCTCTAATAGCTTAATCCATGGCCAAAGGCATATAACACACTGCCATTTTGATTAAATATTGTTACCGGAAGCTTACCGGACGGATTGAGGCTTCCGAATGCTGCATTCACGGCCGCTTCAAAACTTGCAGTTCTAAAGCCATATTGTGCCAGATAAGCATCAGCCTCCGGGTAGGACATGATATCATAAGGATTTCGGATACCAATGCCAATGACAGGTATATTTCCTGCTGTCAGCTGATTAGCCAGCTTCATTTGATCGCTCGCTGGAAGTCTTCCAGAAACGGTGGATGTATTTGTACCCAATATAATATACTTAGCGTCACTGATACTGCTTAATTGCTGTTCAGACAGCGGTTTAGCGGTTTTTATTACCATGACATTTTCATGATGTTTTTTAACTTGCAGCGCCAAATCTTCCACATAGCTGCTGCCTATTACGGCGATTTGGTCTTCTTTTGCTGCCTTTAAGGGAAGCACGCCATTATTTTTCACAAGAGTGACCGATTTTTCTGCCGCTTCCTTTTCAACAGTTTTATGCTGTGGTGATCCTACCACCTTCAATGCGTTCTGTATCTCATCTTGAACAGAAGTTTCATGTTCAGATTTTAGAATGCCGCGGTTCAGCTTTAAGGCTAAAATCCGCTCATCTGATTTCTCGATGCGAGATAATGGAATTTCTCCCTTTCTCACAGCACTATATAATCCCTCTGCAACATCCTTAAGACCTACTGGCATTAACACAATATCCGTGCCCGCCTTTACAGCCCGGATCACTGAATCAACTGGTCCAAAATTGTCGCTGATGGCCTGCATGTTCATTGCATCAGTGATGATGACTCCTTTATATTTCATTTGATTTCTCATAAGGCCAGTCAGTACTTTTTCGGAAAGTGTAGCGGGAATGGAGATTTCTGTTCCGTCTTTTTTTGAAATTGCTTTCGTAGAATCGATTTTAGGAAATGTGACATGTGCTGTCATAATCGCGTCAATTCCCGCGTTCATCGCCTGCTGAAATGGATATAGTTCCACCTTTTTCAGGCGGTCCATATCATATGGTACTTCCGGAAGCCCCAAGTGAGAGTCCACCGCTGTATCTCCATGGCCGGGAAAGTGCTTGGCTGTAGCAGCGATCCCGCTGTTTTGCAGTCCCTTAATGTAAGAATTCCCCAAAGAAGATACAAGCTCAGGATCTTCTCCAAAAGAACGGACACCGATGACTGGATTATCCGGATTGTTATTCACATCAAGATCAGGAGCCAAATTCATGTTTATCCCAAGAGCCTTCAATTCTTCCCCGATGGCCTGTCCCACTTTTTGTGTTATTTCATTTGACCTTGCTGCGCCTAAGGCCATATTACCAGGCATATCTGTACCGGACTGAAGTCTGGTTATTACTCCGCCTTCCTGATCTATACTCATTAACAGCCCATATTTGCTTGATGCTTCCTGATAGTCATGCACAAGCCTTGTGGTTTGTTCGGTATTTACAACATTTTCACGAAATAAGATGACTCCGCCTAAGTGGTAATCTTTTACCTGCTGTTGAATTTCCGGCAGCATGCTTGTCACATCTTTGCCGTTTTGTGTTCTGAAATCCGGCATCAGCATCTGCCCTACCTTCTCCTCCAGGGTCATGTGTTTAATGGCTTGCTCAATTACACGATAGCGGCTGCTTTTATTTTTAAGAATCTTTATTCTGTCCCCTTTTTTCTGAATGGATATTTTATCAAAGCTATTTCCAGATGTAACGGTAATTAAGGCTGTTCCCTTTTTTCCTGTAAACGTTATTTGCCCGTTTTGGTCAATCTCAGCAATTCTTTTATTGGCCGAAAGCCAGCGCACGTTTTTTTCGGCACTTGTAAAATGCCCGTCCCGATACACGTATAGTGCTTTTAGCTGCAGTTTATTATTGATAAGATTCCTCTTTACCTGAGGAATATTTGCATCTATTATAAGGTGTTTAAGCCCAAAAGATTGTGGCATTTGTGCGTTTACGGTAAAAGTTGAATTCGGCGAAAACATGATTATTGAAACAGCAATTGAAACCATGATTTTAATAATACCTTTCATATGTTCCCCTCCCGTTACTATTATTCCGAGTATAAGCGCCTTAAAGCAGTTTTTTTAATGTTATCCAATCTTGCGGATCACCTTGATTTTGGATAATGATATCTTTGGGATTACAGTGCATAGCGGTCCCGCGCTTTTTTGATGACTGTAAGGCTGCAAGCTATACCGCTGTTATTATACATACGTTTTAATTCATATCTGCCCTCCCAATTTTAAAATATGTAAACCCTTACATAATCAGGTTATATGGTATACAAACAGCAGTCTATGCACCTTAAGTCACAAACCAGATGATCTCATTGCTATAACACTATCTTTTGTAGGATAACGATTGACTTATTTTTATAATTTTCAGAAATTTTAAAAGTTATCGAAGCTTTGAAACGAAAATGGATAAAAAAGACTTCTTCAGCTGTTATAATTAACAGAAGGCTGTTTTCGAAAACTTTGTTGCTATGAAACAAGGTGGTTGATTCCCTTAGCAGCAAATTTACGAAAACAGCCTTTCTTAATGATGTTGTTTTAAATGAGTTCTGTGAGGCAATTCCATTGTTAAATCTCACTGATTGGAGCGTAAGGTGCGAGAATCCTTCGGGCAGGTGAGTAGACGCAAGTGCAGCTTAGGAGGTGAAGTATGTTTACTTTTCGAAATATAGAATTGCCAAATGACAGCAGTACCATAATTTCATTCAGGAAAGATTCTTATGCGGTAAGCTTCGGCGATACCAGCCAGTTCGGTAATGCACAGGATTATTTAAGAAAAATTGAAAACCGGCTTCAGTTATTTCCCGGCGGACTTGTTATTGTGGAACATAACAATCAAGCTGTAGGGCAAATAGAAATGCAGATCAAGGAAAACGAATTTGAAAATATCGGCTATGTTAATTTATTTTATTTAATGCCTGAATATAGAGGCAAGGGCATGGGAAGTGAATTAATTGGCTATGCAGAAAGGTTTTTTGCTTCCTATAATATAATGGAATACCAGTTAAGGGCAGCCATTACAAATACAAATGCACTGAATTTTTATAAAAAACATGGCTTCCGTATTCTGCGGACTGAAGAAACTGAAACACCCCATCCGCGATACAGGCTGGGCAAAGCCTTCTACAATGAAAATGTAATACACAGCGGGGGTAACGGATATTTATAAAATGCAGACTAATTTATTCTGTAAAACAAATTGCCTAAACTATGGTACTCTACTATTCCTCATCAATTTAATTGAACGGTTCCATTAGAAAGAATTTGGTTTTATAATGAGAAAGACTTATACGGCCAAACAATTGAGGGCTTCTGCCGGATGGGCTGGCTGGGGTCTTTTTTTTTACATATAAGTTTGGAGGCTAGTAAATGGTGTATTTATACGTGGGGTTCGGCGGAATCTTAGGTGCAATTTTACGATATGTCATTGGCGGATGGATATTTGAAGAAACAGTATTCCCTTTTGCGACATTATGCATAAATCTGGCTGGGAGCTTTTTGTTAGCCTGGCTGACTGCCTCCCTATTCAAGAAAACCAGTATTCCTTCCGAGCTAAAAACAGCTATAGGAACAGGATTTGTCGGATCTTTCACTACTTTTTCAACATTAAGCATAGAAACGGTCACATTATTTAAAAATGGCCATGGTTACATGGGAGGTTTGTATATAGCAATAAGCATAATCGGAGGCATTCTTATGAGCCGCCTTGGCTTCATGGCAAGCGGAGAGGAGCAAAATTCATGACATTATTCCACTTGGCCATGGTGGGCCTCGGCGGTTTTTTTGGGGCAATATCCCGATATTCATTAAGCAAATTTATTAACGGAAAACACAGCTCATCCATTCCTTATGGAACAATGGCGGTAAACTTGGCCGGGGCCTTTTTGCTTGGTTTCATAACAGGCTCACAAGCAAATCTTACTGTTACTCTCTTATTAGGAACAGGCTTCATGGGGGCTTTTACCACATTCTCAACCCTTAAACTTGAAATCATTCAGCTGCACATGAAGAAATATAAAAAAGTACTCATCCTATACATTGTGATCACTTATGGAGCGGGTATTTTTCTTGCATACCTGGGCTATAACATCGGCAGCCTGATTTACAGCTGAAATACAATAGGGCAGAGCATGACCATATTTATAATCTTGGCTGCTCTGCCCTCATAAAGAAGTTTGCCCCTTTATATCCTGCGAAAACTAAATTCAGAAGCCCTATGCTGAAGAATAGCAGCATAAATAATTTTGTGCCCGCTGTTACAGGTACGAAGTAGGAAAAACATCCATAACTGATGATAAGAAAAAAAGTCCCTAAGGTTCCAAGAAGAATAATTGCATATATCCCCCTTTTTTTTAATTCCTTATAGATAGCTGTGTACAAAACCAGCAGGAAACTGAGCAAAGAGACAGCCGGAAAAATAGGTGAGTATTTGATTGCACGGATTAACAGGGTGAACTGCGGTACTGGTTCAGGATTTATGCTTGTCTGCTGTACATTCAAATAGTCAACAGCTGTTTTGGTATCTTCGTGAAAACCGCTTCCTTCATAAAGAGAGAAAAACAAAGAAATGCCAAAAAGGATTAAAGCACTGCACAAGACGACGGGTTTTATAATTTTCATAGCCACATATCGAGCCTTCTTTCACTCGTTTTAATTTTCAATTTACCGTTGTGAAACTATCAGGAATTTTTTTAGATCCGTTTTTCAGACGCTGCACTTCTTTTTAAAAACCAGTTACACCGAAGGCTCTGAAATGGGCAACCAAGCTTCACTTCAAAGAAACCTTGCCTTCAATCAATATCAAAAAACTAATTGGGATTCTGAGGTCCAGATTTTGATTCACCCTAATTTTAACATATTTATCCATAAACTGATAAGCATGAAAAACGAAAAAAAATGTTCTATTCTAAAAGTCTATTAATATGTTCTCTTGATCAGGCCACGTGCAGCTGAGGAGACTTACCGCGTGCATGCTGAATCGGAAATCAACCAACTTGTTGCATAGCGGCAAAGTTAACGAAAACAGCCAAAATAAAAAAAGCTGAAAAAGTACATCAGCTTTTAGAAGGGGATTTTCCAGTTCTTTGACTGTATAAAGCACATCATAAAAAAGTAAACAATTCTGGCACTCTTTTTCTAAAATCACTATAAGTGTGCTCTCCTCCTTGAATGGTACAAAACCTCGCAGAATGGATTTTCTTTTTAATAAGTTCAAAAACAGATTGATTTGATGCTGAAAATAGTTTGCTGAGTGTTTCATCTTTTCCTGCCTCTTCTGTGCCGCAATCACCATAAAAGCTTTTTATTGAACTCAGATCAGAGCTTTCCACCAGTTTTTCTATTTCCTCCTGATTTCTGAAAAAAGCAGATGACAGCACGATTATATGCCTGAAAATTTCGGGATATTTGCATGCTGAATATAATGATATCAAGCCTCCCAGTGATATGCCGGCCAGGGCGGTCTCATTAGGCAAAGTTCTGAAAGTTGTATCTATATATGGCTTCAGCTCTTTCACGATGAATTCCGCATATTTTCCTCCTTCTCCTCCGAAATCACCGCCTTTTCCCATTATCTCTTTACTGTACCTGCCAATAGGCCATGGACAATATTCATTCATACGCTGCTCGCTATTCTGATATATCGCGGCTACGATGACTTCCAGTTTATTATTTTCCAAGTATTCCTCCAGACCTAACGAAACCCCGCCAATCGCTTCTTTATCATGAAAAACATTTTGTCCGTCATGCATATAAAGGACAGGATATTCCCTCTTTTCTTCTTGATAGCTGCAGGGCAGATATACGTTTACATGTCTGGCTTTGTCTTTAAGCAGATTTGACGGTATATGTATTTTCTTTATCACTTTAAACCCCCACTTTTATAAAAGATTATTATCATTACTATTTTATAGTACCATCACAATCGTTTTGGTATATTTTTTTTCATTAATCCAGCATTTATTTCTTATTTAATATGACAGTATATTTATAGGACCCTGAGACTTTCCTCTCTGAATTTATTAGTAAAGATTTTACCGGTGAATGCCAAGAATATTTCTTAGATTTGCTAATTCCTGCTGTACCACGTCAAGTGTCGAAGGAATTCCCACTGTTTTTATGCTATCCTTGGTCTCTCTTGCATCAGGTATATCCCTCGATTTCTCTTGTCGCAGCAAATCAGCTATTTTTGGAGGGTCAGAGTAATTTTTCACATAATTATGAAGATTTTTTTCCACCCTTTTTTCATCTGCATCCTTTAAAACGTCATGCCAGCTTTCAATTTTTCTTTTGTTGAAAGAAAAAGATTCATAGTAATCGGCTATTTTGTTCAAAATCTGCAATAATTCTATTTTAGTCATATTCATTTTACTCCTCCTATTACTAGAATACCTTGCTTAGAGGTATTTAAAAACATTCATTATTGATCATGAATGTCTCCGGTAAGGCTTCCGTAACTAAGAAAATTGTTTCATACTTCTTATATCCTTCTGGAAGAGAAAAGTAGCATCATCAGTAAAAAAGTTTTATAAATTTCCATTCAGCACCTAAAAACGTTAGAATTCACATATCCAATTTCATTTTGCAGCACTACTTGCTTATAAAGAAAAAGAAACATAGAGAGATGTTGCTGGATTTAGTCATTGGCTGTTAAGCGGCAAAAAAGGTACACAGCAAAAAGCCTTTGCTACCCTAAGCAAAGGCTTTCTTCAGTTTGAGGCTTTTTTACATCTTATACTTTCTGAACAGTGGATACGGCTTCATTTTTTTGTATTAAGCCAAGCTTGAGCAGAGCATTGTAAATGCCGTCTTCTGAGCAGGAATCTGTGACCATATCAGCGGCTTCCTTGGCTTCAGCCACCCCATTTCCCATAGCAATGCCTGTGCCGATTGCTTCAAGCATTTCAATATCATTATAGCCGTCACCAAAGGCGTAGCTGTTTTCATTCTTTATGCCGGCTGCTTTAAGCATTTTTTCGATTCCGATTGCCTTGGATGCTCCTTCCGGAAGAACATCAAAGGCATTTTCACCCCATCTTACAAATTTATAGCCGGGATATAATTCTGAGTACAATTTATCATCTTCAGTGCCGCAATACAGATGTGCCTGATATACAGGTGTGTGTCTATAAAATTCACGATCAACAACCGGATAGCCCAATTTCATGGTTTTAAGGCCTTCAGCCAGCCATTCGTGGTTTTCTTCACTTGCATTTACCGCATGGCTGCCGCAATAAGCGATAGCATGGCCTTTGCCAGAAGCAGCATTTGTCAGGTCAGCAAGCATTTCTGCATCCATCGGGTTTGTATAAATTTCGCTGCCTTCATATACAACATACTGGCCGTTTATAGAAACAAAGGAATCTATATTCAGTTCTTTTAAAATCCATTCAAACATTATAGGCACGCGGCCAGTTGCAATCACTGTTGAAATTCCATTCTGTTGAAGCATCTGTACAGCTTTCTTGGTGGATTCCGGTATTTGCTTAGTTTCATTTAAAATAGTGCCATCCAAATCAAAAAACACAATCTTCTTTTCCATATTATAACCCCCGGTCATTGTCGGTGATGCTTTATCAATAAGTCTCATTGCAAGAATAATGTATGGAAAGGGTTTCAAGTCAATAAGAAATTTCAAATGCTTTCAGAGATGTGTAAAGAAGACCTTTAACCGGCTAAAAATGATAAGATAAAGACTCAGTTTTACTAAGGGGGATTTTAAATTGAAAAAACAAATCAAAGTTGTCGCAGCTATAATTGAAAATGATCAAAACGAAATCCTTTGTGCTCTGCGGTCACCAGATATGTCCATTCCTAATTTGTGGGAATTTCCAGGGGGCAAGGTGGAAGGAAATGAAGACATTTTTTCTGCATTAAAGAGGGAAATTTACGAGGAATTAAATTGTACCATTGAAACAAAAGAATGTTACCATGAAAATACCCATGAATATGAAGGTTTTACCATACAGCTCATTTGCATTATCTCCAAAATTATTGATGGTGAACCAAAACCTAGTGAGCATTCCAAACTGATTTGGCTTCACAGGCGAAATCTCCCCTCTTTGAATTGGGCCCCAGCTGATATTCCAGCTGTGAATAAGCTTTTTAAAGATATTCAGCCTTCCGATTGAGAAGGCTTTTTTCATTTGCTCAAATCTTTTCCAGGGGCAAGGCGGAAAGGCCATTACGGCAGTTACCAGATCAGTAAGGTTATAACCGGGAAAGACAATTACAGCATTTTAAGCTGATATAATAAACCATGGAATGAACAAAAAAACTGCTTCCCTATCATAAATAACATATCTATGTTATGATTAGTTCTATTAACAATTATATGGGGTTCTACCAGACTTTTCTTAGTCACTTTCCCTCTGTTAAAGAAGGGAGACATAGAATACATGTCCAAAGACCACATTAGAACCATGCTAGAAACCTTGAAGCAATATCATGAATGTCAAATATCCCTGACCTTTAATGATGATAGCCAACAGCAGTTATTGTCTGTCTGCTACAAAAATAGCTGCTACGAGTTAACATATATAAAAACACTTATAATAGAAACTTATAATAATATAGAATCAACCATTTCGGCTATTGAAGCGGCCATACAAGACAGTAAGAAAGAAACATCTTTGTAATATTGGTTTCTTAATAGAATGTATCAGTAATACAATGAAGCAGCCATCACTGAGGTTTTCCTATCCCCCTTGATGGCTGCTTTCATACCATTTGGCAACTCCAGTTTTGCACTTAAGGTCCTCATTCCCCCTATTTTCCATTTAATAATCTTTGCCTAAAACGAAATTACTTAGATGTAATCCCCCTGCTCTCTTACCACATTCACTCCCTTTTTTCTGAAAATTTTTAATGCGAAACGCACATTCAAGATCTTACGCTTATTTTGCATCCATTACATTGAAATAAATGGAATTATCCGAAATTTCAATTGGACATTCACCGGCCGGCAGCTTGCTTGAATATAATATTCAAGCAATTGCGAGGTGATCATGATTAAAGGTCTATTTACTGATGAGCCCTCCCTAAGGAGCCAGCTTGCTGACTGGGAGAAAATAGCGCTTTTAAAGTTTGAAGAAAAAATGACAGACAGAAAGAACCCTTTTCCATGTATTCCTGCAACAATCGGCTTTTCATTAAATCATCTTAGATATGGATTTGCAGGTGATCCAAGAAAAGAATGTTCAGCCCGGGAGCTGGCCCTGCTATTAGAAGATTTCAGCAAGAACTCAAGACATTTCGGAAATTACACATCTCTTATTATTTTTTTCAATACACCCCAAAGCATGATTAAAACGTTTAATGTCCAGCAATATGAACAGCTGTTTTGGCAGCATCTGAACAAGCTGAGCGAATTGGATAGCAGCAAGTGGCCTCAAGATATACCTGATAACCCGCATAATCCCATTTGGGAATTCTGTTTTCATGGTGAACCATATTTCATGTACTGTGCAACTCCAGCCCATATTAATAGAAAAAGCAGGCATTTTGATTTTATGATGCTCGCCATTACACCAAGATGGGTTTTGAAGGAGTTTAATAAATCGGCATCACATGCAGATAGAATCAAGCTGCATGTGCGAAAAAGATTGGCTGATTACGATACTATAGAAATCCATAAAGATTTAAACCTTTATGGAAAGAAAGACAATTACGAATGGAAGCAATATTTTTTAAGGGATGATGATACTTCGCTATCTAAATGTCCTTTTCATCGTTTTATAAACTATTTCAAACAAGAACCTTAACGGGGGGGGGGTTCCTTTAGAGGCTTTCTTTATCTGCATTTTTGAGTCCTTCAATGCAAAGCAATACCGGCGAATGGTGCAAACTTCTATAAAGAGCTCAAGACACCTTAAAACACCATATTGCACACAATGGTGATCGCCATTGTATCAGATAGTTATTACTGCTTTAAGGGACAAATAGATACAATAAGCAGCTGCTGCGAAGAAGATTATAGCGATTTTTTGATTGCTCCTCATTCTAATTCCATATGCGCAAAAAAAGATGCATGCAGCCAATTTAGATACGCTTTGAAAGAAGGGATTATAAGAGAAATAGGAATTGCTGAAAATAACCGAAAATAATAATGAAGCACAAATTAAAGCTTTAAACCATAAGGGCTCATTGAGAAACTTCAAAATTAACCACTTTATCCGCTGCATGTCTTAATAACTCCCTTCAAAAGCATTATTACTTTAGGCTGTTTCCGTAAACTTTGCCGCTATTAACTAGCGGTTGATTTCCGCTAGAGGAGGCCCGTTTTCAGTGAACGGGCGGTGAGCCTCCATTGCCATGCTTTTAGAGTCTCAGCTTCCCGCTATTCTAGGCAGGAATCTCGCACCTTACACTCCAATCAAACCGATTTAACAACAGAATACCTTCACAGAACATATTAAAAAACCGCAATCTTTAAGAAATGAGCCTTACTTTAAATATATGCTATGCTTCTGTAAAACACTATAAAATTCGCAAACTAAGAAAACCTATCCAATTAAGGATAGGTTTTTTTAAATATTAGTCGATATTTGGCCTTTTTACATACAGCAGCAAAAATATCACGCCAATGACTGCTGTTACAGCTCCCCAGATCAGATTGATATTAAGACCGTGAAGCGATTTCAGAGTTGGCGGAGATATGATGCCTGAAATGACAAGAATGAGCCCAATAATTAAGAAAATAAGTCCGATATTTATACGGATATCCAGGAAAATATTTTTTTTCATGATATTTTTCCTCCTTAAAAGAACCAAATGTTAATGATGATAAAAATAATCAATGAAATGACAGCCAATATTTTCGGATTTCTGTACCATGAAAGATGTTTGTGTGAAAGCTTATCGCCGAGCCCGTATACAAGACCTTTCAATTCGGAATGCGATTTTGGCTTAGTAAGAAGGCTTACGATGATTTCCACCACAATGGCTCCAAAGAAAGCCCACCATGCTCTCCAGAAGTTTCCTGCTGCAGGACTTGCAAAGAAGTCTTCAGGAAGGCCATAGTACAAGACGCAGGCCGTAAATGTTCCGGTAACAAGACCAAAGAATCCGCCCCACGCGCTCGCTCTTTTCCAGAACATTCCAAGAAGAAATACAGCAAATAATGGTGCATTGAAGAAGCCAAAAAGCGTTTGCATATAATCCATTATGCTTGGGAAGCCCATTACAATATAAGCAGTTCCAATACTTATGATTACTCCGACAATCGTTGAAAGCCGGCCCATAAACAAGTAGTGCTTATCACTAGCTTCTTTTTTAAGATAAGCCTGGTATATATCATATGTCCAAATAGTAGTGAAAGCTGTTACATTTCCTGCCATGCCTGACATGAATGATGCCAGCAGTGCTGTAATTCCCAGCCCCAGCAGTCCGGTCGGATAATATTTTGCCATCAAAAGCGGCAATGCCATATCGAAATTTCCAGCATGGCTTGTCGGTCCAAGCTTAGGAAGTAAAGCAAGTGCTGCAAGTCCTGGCACCACAGTTAAAATAGGCATCGCCATTTTAAAGAAAGATGCAATGATCGGTGTGTTTTGGGCCGCAGTCATATCCTTTGCAGCCATCGCACGCTGCACCACTAGAAAATCGGTTGTCCAATATCCGAATGAAAGCACGAATCCAAGGCCAAGCGTAATGCCGATCCACTCCACATGCATACCATTTCCGGCCGCTGTTGATGTGCCCTGCCAAATGTGTGTGTATGTTTCCGGAAGCTTTGCCAATAATCCCTTCCATCCGCCCATATCTATCAGTGATAAAATGGTGACCGGAAGCAAACCAATCCAGATAAGGAAGAACTGAATGACTTCATTGTAGATGGATGAGGTTAATCCGCCAATTCCTACATATACCAAAACTATTGCTGCAGCAAGAATGATACTGAAATTCATCGACCAGCCAAGAAGCACTTTAAGGATCAATGCCATAGCATAGAGGGATATACCTGACATCAGTACAGTCATGACTGCAAAAGAAATGGCGTTGAATCCCCTTGTCGCTTCATTATAGCGGAATTTTAAATACTCCGGTACTGACCGGGCTTTTGATCCATAATAAAACGGCATCATAAATACACCGAGAAACAGCATCGCAGGAATCGCGCCGATCCAGTAATAATGAATCGTCATCATTCCATATTGATAGCCGCTTGCCGCCATCCCCAGCATTTCTATCGCACCCAGATTCGCAGACAAAAATGCCAGGGAGGTAATCCAGCCAGGTATTGAACGGCCGGATAGAAAAAAATCGTTGCCTGTTTTCATTTTGCTTTTCAAAGCAAAACCTACTAAAATCACAAAAGCGAAGTAGACCAAAATAATCAAATAATCAATTAATTTGGGATGAAAGATTGCATGTTCCATATGTAAAGCCCCTTTCTAGTTAAACATTCTTTTTTACCCTATTCTAAAATAATAAAATATGCAAGTAAAAATTTTAGTAAATATTTATCAATCTAGCAATTTCCTGTTTATTCCCTCATAAAAATCCGGAGATTGCACTATGCCGCTTCATAATGGGTTCATATCCAGAGCTTTCAGTGGTGTGAAAACAAAAAAAAACAGTGCCATCTCTGTATGGTAAGAGATGGCACTTCTATCAGGAGTGAAGAATTCTTTTAAGGCCATCTACAATCAGCTGATGATCTTCCTCCTGTGTTAGGCCGGATACAGTAATGGTCCCTATCACACCGGCATTTTTCACAGCTAGAGGAAAGGAGCCCCCATGCACCGCATATTCCTCAGGGCTTACAGAAAACGCCTCAAAATAGGAACGATTCTTTGACTCATTATATAATCTGATATAATACGAGCTGTGGTTATGCCGCGCAGCCACATTTGATTTTCTTCTGATCCAATGCTCCTGGTCCGGGCTAGTGCCGTCCATGGCATGATAAAATAGCTTTTGCCCATTTTTTGAAATTTGTACCGCAATTGATTTTCTTCTCTTCTTGGCCAAATCTATCAGGATCTGCCCTAGCGAGAGAGCCGTATCATGAGAAAATTGTTCAAACTGCAATTCTAGCTCCTGCTTTAAGATCTCTGCCAATTTTTCGCTGGTTTCCATTTTAGTTTCATTCTCCATTCAGATATACCGCTCTTTTTTGCCGATTGCTATCAAGGGCTGCTTGAATGATTTTAATCGTCTTCAGTCCGTCTTCACCCCTGACAGGGCTTGGTTTTCCTTCTCTGATGGCTCCAGCTGCACCTTGATAATAACTGCTGTAGGACCCTGGAACGGTTTCCACGCTTTCTTTAATCTCCTGTCCATCCCTGATCACAGTCCGCTCTCCATACCATTCTTTTTTATCTTTTCCCCAATTTTTGCTTCCCGGCACTTTCCCTGCTTTTAAATCATCTTCCTGGCAGTCTATACCAAATTTTATGAAGCTCCCCTTGCTGCCGTGCACCTTATAGCGTGGTCCCTGGTCAGCTACAAGTGAGCCTGAGTGCAAAATTACCCTCAAGGTTTCATACCCCAAAATAATGTGAAAGTAGTCATCCGTTTCTGCGTTTTCTCTTTGTGCAAAAACATCAGCCATTACAAATTGGGGCTCCCCGAATAAATGCAAAGCCTGATCGATTAAGTGCGAACCGAGATCATAAAGCATGCCAGATCCTTTACCGGCTTTCTCTCTCCAGCGGTCACGGACTTGCGGCCTAAAACGGTCGAAATGAGCTTCATAGGTTGAAATTTCCCCTAATGTGCCTTCAGCTATTAATTTTTTGATCGTCAGAAAATCATTATCCCAGCGTCTATTATGGTATACACTGAGCATCAGCTTATTTTCTTCAGCAAGAGCAATGAGTTCCTCTGCCTCTGCAGGATCGATGACCATCGGCTTCTCTATAATCACATGCTTATGGTGCTGCAGTGATTTTTTTGCCATACTGTAGTGAAGCTGATTGGGTGTTGTAATGACTATAAGCTCAATATCAGGATCATCCACAAGGCTATCAAAGTCTTTAACTACTTCTATATCTCCTAAATCTTCTCTTACTTTTTCAGGCTTGGAGGACATTACTTTAACAATATCAAACTCCTCCATAGTTTTTAAAAAAGGACCGTGAAACGTAGCTCCCGAAAATCCATAACCAGCCAAACCCGTTTTTATTGCATTCATCCCTTCATCCTCCTTCTATTTCTGTAATAATCAATTCAATTCCTAATAACTCAAGCTTCTGTTTTAACTCATGATGCGGAACTGTATTTGTAATTAAAATATCGATATCAGACAGTCCGCAAACACCATGAAAAAATCTTTTTTGAAATTTAGTGGAGTCAGCAAGCACAACCACTTTCTCCGATGATGCAATCATGCTCTTTTTCACATGCGCCTCTTCTTCGCCGGGAGAAGTCAGCCCATCTACTCCTATTCCGCATGCGCCAAGAAATAAAACATTTGTTTTATATTTTTTCAGATCTTCAAAGGCGGAAAATCCGGTAAAATTCCTGTTAAACCTGTTGAATTTACCTCCTGTCAAATAAGTATCATATCCCTCTCTTTCACTTAGTATCTGAACAATATCAATTGAATTTGTAACAGCGGTGATATTTTTGCTAGTCATAAACCGGGCTGTCATCTCGACTGTAGTGGAGGTGTCGAAAAGAACATAATCATGGTCTCTTATTAGCTTGCTTGCTTCTTTGGCAATACTTTCTTTGGATTTCGGCATTTCCCTTTCCCGGTATGGAGCGACCGCCGGCAAATGAGAAGATAAAATGGCTCCCCCTCTTACCCGGACAATTTCCCCGTCTTCCTCAAGCTTAACTAAATCCCGCCTTGCTGTATCCCGGGAAACCTTAAACTCATCCATAATATCTTCAGCAGTAATCTCATACTGCACGTTAAGCCAATCGAGTATTTTTTCCAAACGCTGTTTTTGTGTCATCTTTTCCACTTCCCTGCTTGATTTAAGGATAAATTATTTATATTTGTTTAACAAGCAAAAAACTTATTTTTTATTTCATTATAAGTTTTACGCTTAATTATAATCAATAAAAAGGCTTAAGGAAATTCCTTAAGCCTAGTGATGATGGTATATAAGCAGTCAGCTTATTTCTTCTGCAATTTCCTTAATTGCTTTTCTCACCTGTTGAATATCCTCATCAGAGGTGTCAAATGAAGCAACCAAGCGCACTTCTGATGAATCAGGATTCCACACGCTGAACGCAATTTTTTCCTGCAGTTTATTAATCCAAATATCCGGCATGACAGCGAACACTGCATTGGATTCAACTGGATGTATAAGCCTGAAGCCTGGGATGGCTGAAAGCTCATCAGCAAGCTTTATAGCCATGGCATTAGAGTGGATTGCATTCTCCAGCCACAGATTTTCGTTCAGATAGCATTCAAATTGAGCAGCGATAAAGCGCATTTTAGATGCAAGCTGTAATCCGTGTTTTCTTATGTATAAGAAATCCTGTGCTAAGTGCTGATTGAAGAATACGACAGCTTCTCCTGCCATTAATCCGTTTTTGGTGCCTCCAAATGAAAGGACATCCACACCGCAGCCGGCAGTGATTTCTTTTAAATTGCACTGAAGATGTGCAGCTGCATTGCTTAAGCGTGCTCCATCAACATGAAGGTACATGCTGTTTTCGTGGACAAAATCGGCAATGGTTCTGATTTCCTCTTTGGTATACACCGTTCCAAGCTCTGTACATTGCGAGATGGATACCGCAATCGGCTTTGAGCGGTGCGGGGAATCCGCCTGCTTCAATAGTTCCTTTATCCCGCTGACAGTAATCTTTCCGTCTGCAGAAGGGCAGGTGATCAGCTTTCCGCCAGTGAAATTTTCAAACGCTCCTGTTTCATCTCCGTTAATGTGAGACACGGAACTGCAAATCACCGAATGATAAGACCGGGTCATTGACTTCAAAGCGAGTACATTTGCTCCAGTTCCATTGAAAACATAATACACCGAAATATTTTCGCCAAAATGCTTTTTAAATGCATCAAGTGATTTCCCTGTATATAAGTCTCCGCCATATGAAGCTGCATGTCCTTCATTTGCTTCACAAATGCTTTTAAGTATTTTGGGATGAATTCCAGAATTATTATCACTTGCAAACATTTTATTCATCATTCAAACTCCTTTTGATTACGTCACCTAATGTAAATTTACTTTAAGCTGCTCCTTCTGTCCAGATAAAGTCTTAGATAAACCATTAAGGCTCTAAAGGTATTCAGGTGTATAAATAAACAGGAAAAAAGCAGCTGAATAAAAATCAAGCTGCTTTTAAACATTTATTAATATCCGTAGCCGCCGTAGCCTCCACAGCTGCATCCGACAATAATTAGCAATATGAATAGAACGACTACAAAAGCAAAGCCGCCACCATATCCAATTCCTGCTCCATCACCCATTACAAATCCCTCCCGGCTGTTTTGTTTAGGAGATAAATCTTCCAACACTTTATCGTATGTATTTTGACTATATACGTTCACCCATTTTTTAGCCATTGTATAAGCGGGAGCTGTTTCCTCTGTAATTCATCATTTAATTTGCGCCGGACGTGTATGCCGCGCCGAAATTCTCAGAAGGCGATTACGGTTATAACGCTGTATGACAATCAGCGGAATGTTTAAGCATATTGCGTATCCAATTCGGCGAAGGGAGGAGCTGAAACCAGTGAGAGACTTCCGCCCGTCTTGTTTCACGCAAAAACATGCGGATACCTTCTTTGTTTTTTATGTTTATTTTGCTTTTTTTTATGCCTCCTTAACCCAGTCCCCATTATCAGGAGCGGGATTAATCCACCTTTTTACCTTTAACTTCCTGTATATAACCATTTCAAGGTCAGTCCATTGAAAAGAATCAAGAAAGCCTACACTGAGCCTTACAGATACATAGGCTCCTGCAGAATGAATAAGCACCCATGAGACAACATCGATAATAAAGGTCGCCGCTGTTTTTCATCCTTTTCCTTTACCTGCAATTTTACGGCCCTTCCTTGTAGCATTCCGGAGAATAAATGTGGAAATGAGCGAATACACAATATCCTATAGAAACAGTCCGTTTTATAAGAGATAAATTTTTTACACTACCTGTTCTTTAGTAGCTTAATGCCCTCCTGTTACAAAGTAGGCATCCCGGCTGCATATCATGCATTGGTCGAGCTATAGATGATAAGGTGAAAAATGGAGTTTTCTCGTTTTTACTGGGTCTTCACCAGTATTTATATTAAACTGGGGGTTATTTTTCGGAGCCATGCTTATAGAAATTTGTGCAGGCAGGTATGGTATACCGCAGAGTTGCAGTAATTATTAAAGTTAAAAATCCAATACAGATTGATTATTGCCAGTACATTTGAAATAGTAATACTGAAAATATGATAACATAGAACCTGAAGAGGTGAGTCAATTGACTGAAGAAGCAGAAGAATTTAATGGGGTAGATACGTCTGTGATCTACGATTACAGTGATTATCCAGATGCCATTAGCGGCCGGTGTGATAATTGCAATAATGCAACATTCAAGAGTTCCGTTAAGGAATTTGTATTTATCCGCGAGTGCCGTACCTGCGGGATGAAAAAAAGCATCTAAAAAAATCAGCGGGCATGATTTTTCATGCCCTGATTATAAAATATACGCAAACACTAAGGACAAATCATTCTTAAATATAATCGCTTATGTCCTGCTGCAGAGAAAATTTCATATTCATTATCCAAGTATTTTTATGTATTCACTTAATACTTCTATAATATCAGTCAGGCTTTCAAGCGTTGCTGTTACGTCGTCAATCAGACCGGACTGCATACTGTTTAACTGTCTGATGTGTGATACGCCTTCTTTAATTTCGTTAATATTATCTTTGACCACCTGGATGAATTCATTAATTTCACCTGAGGAATTCTCCGTTTCCTTCGATATTTTCCGGATTTCTTCTGCCACAATTTTAAAGCCTTTTCCTGCTTCCCCTGCCCGGGCAGCCTCAATATTGGCATTAAGCCCTAAGATGTTTGATTGCCGTGATATCTGCTCAATTACCTTTAAGATACTGTCAATATTTTCGGAGTTTTCTCTTGCTTTTTCAGAAAAGGAATATAATTGGCTGTTTGTATCAGAAAGATCTCCCGCTTGAGCTACAATACTTGTAATCAGCTTCTTAATCTTGCTTGTAATAGAGTTCAGCTTTTTAATGCAATCCTCCAATTTTAATAATATATCAATATTATAAGCCATGCCCATTGCGCCAATAATTCTATTTTCATTATAAATCGGAATTGTTTTGCCAAAAAAGTGAATGCCGTAAACTTCAAATGGAGGCCTGCCTGCGCCCTGGTTACCGCGCAAAGCGCTTTGAATGACTTCATCTTCTTTTGAGACTGGATCACCAGCCTTTATGCCGAGTTTGATATTGTGATGATCCAGCTGCAGCAGCCACTTTTCCCTGTCACATATGGATATGGCAATATCCTCCTTAGCTGCAGATTGAAAAAAAGCAGCACTGTCAACAAGTGACTGCAAGATTTCATGGTCGGTTTTTAGAGTTGTTATCATCATTTATTCTCCTATGTGGGTATTTAGTCATAAGCCTATATCCCCATATTAGCATGGCTGCCTTTTTATAACAGCTTTATTTTGGCGTGAATGTGCTGCCATCAACGTTTATAAGAAAATTCATCCTATAAACATCTTTCCTCTGGAAATGGAATATGGTAATAAGAAGGAGATTTCCATGTTCAGTATGAAGGGAGTAAATATTATGAGCATAAAAAGGGATCAGCTTAATATCAGCTGCGTTAACATCATAAGCATGGATCAGTCCAGTTCAGTATCTGTCGGTTCCACAGTAAAAATCGGCAGATATGTAAGCGCCAAGAAAAATCAAAGCTTTGGCCAGCAGGGAGGATTCGGGTGCATGCTTACCCATTTTAAAGGTATTTTATCTGACAGTGATATGCTTGACGCTGCAGCAGAAAAGTTTACTCCTTAAAGTAAAACTTCCCGCTCAAGGGGTTCTGCCAGCTGATGCGGAATGAATGGAACAGGAGGAATAAAGATGATTTTTTCACCTATGGTGGTAAACCTTTTTGCATTAAAAATCAATACAATAGATAATTCGTCATTCATCTCAATGGGACCCAACCAGCAATTTGACATCTTTGTATCCTACAAGAGAAATCAGGGGATTGGCGAGCAAAATGGTGATTTTTCACCGATTGTCACTCCAATATCCTGGTTAGTTGACACAGATGCAGCAGATTCCAACTCTGTTAAAAACAGTGTAATATAACGCTTATAGGCAAATGCAATATAAAGACAACAGCCGGATTTCAGTCCGGCTGTTCCATTTGTTATTTAGATGCAGTTTCCCAGTTTTCTGCGATAAATTCATCACGGCCGGACTGTTTCCGGTCTTCTTTATAATGCTTAGGATTTTTTTTATGGAAATCCTGATGATATTCTTCTGCAGGGTAAAAGGCAGCTGCTGGAAGAATTTCTGTTACAATTGGTTTTTTGAATATTCCGCTGCCGGCCACTTTCTCTTTTGAAGCCACTGCCTGCTGTTTTTGTTCTTCGTTATGAAAAAATATCGCTGTCCTGTACTGGGTGCCGCGGTCCTGAAATTGCCCCCCATCGTCAGTGGGATCGATTTGCGGCCAAAATAAATCCAGGAGCTTTTGATATGGAAAAAGTTCAGGATCAAAGGTGATTTCTACAGCCTCATAATGCCCGGTGGTCCCTTTCTTCACTTCTTCATAGGCAGGATTTTCCACATGTCCACCCGTATAGCCGGATATAATGCTCTCAATGCCGGGCAATTCTTCAAATGGGCTTACCATGCACCAAAAACAGCCACCGGCAAACGTCGCTACTTGCATTACTTTTCCTCCTCTTTGCTTTCACTTTATTCCTGATTCAGGATAACGCCTATTATACGATAAATCTGCTGTAATGCCTACCATTCAGATTCAAAGTTAATTCCGTTTTATTTACCTGTATATTCATATAAGCTTTGGCTGCCCTTCCGGCTAAACGGCACCATGCCTGATTTTTTGCTGCTCTTCCATTCGCTTTCCGGAACCGCCCTGCTGTGCTTCCTGATCCATTCATTTACTTTGCCTTGATTGTCGCCTCCTCTTCCGTTTTCTGAAATCAAAAAGTATTTGACTTTCCCTGATTGGGCTAATTTCGCCAGCCTTCCTGGAGTTAATGCAGGATCGTTTCCAGAGAAACCACCCATTGCCATGACGGCATAATCTGTCTGCAGCATAATGGAGTCTGCTTCTTGTGAGCTTTGAACTGCCAGGATATAAGTTTCACTGTTTCTATTTTTCTTCAAAAAGCTCAGCAGCTTACTATCTGTCTTATCTTCCATCTTCCAGAAAGGAGGCGTTCCATTTAGATTGCTCTTTGGGTACTTGGAAGGTGCTGAATCTTCAGGCACGCTCCCCTGCTGCGTTCTTTGATGTGAAAATCCAGCATTCCCATTGGCAAATTGCCCTTTTTCGAGGTGCAGAACTCTTCCCCTGCCCTGCCCGCCATCCGGTTTAAAGCCATTCCTTCCAGCAAATGATGCACTCGGGCCGGCACTTGGAATCATTGCATTACCCGCTTTATTAATAGTGATCCAAGTCCAGTAAGCAGGGATCGCCAAAAGGGAAAAAATGCTTGCTAAAGCAAGGCAGCGGGAATACCGTTTATGTCCCCTGAATACAGCAAGGGTTACAAATAACAGCAATCCTGCAACAATTGCGGCAAATACCCAGCCAAGTGAAACACTCTCTTTGTTTTGATAGACAATTAAACCTTCAAACAATAACGAAGCCAATATACCTCCAGGAAGCAGCCACCTCCCCATCCCTTCGTTTTCCCTGAATAACTTCCATAAAACAGTCCAGCCAATTCCTGTTAAGGCTGCAATGGAAGGAGCCATCATGCTTAAATAATATTGATGGAAAAATCCAGCGATGCTGAAGAAAACCATCATCGGGATCAGCCAGGCGAGCCAAAAGAGGGCAAACTTATGCTGCCTTGTAACCACCTTGCCTTTTCTGTATGTGACAATCAATCCAATCATTGTGAATAATACAAATGGAAGCAAAAAGCTGATTTGGCCTGAAAGCTCTTTTGAAAATAATCTCTGAACTCCCGGATTTCCAGTTCCAAACATTCCGCCTGACTGCACAGGACGCATCATATTAGCCGGACCCTTCTGAATATTATCCTGTCCATCGTACCCGGGGTTCCCTCCATTGTGAGACTGAAACCCGCTAAATGAATCCTCCAGATTGGTATTTTGCTGTTTGCTTTGATTATTCATTCCATTGTTTTGGCCGGTCAAACGGGAGATTCCATTATATCCGAGAGCAAGCTCTAATACTGAATTTGTTTGGCTGCTTCCAATGTACGGCCGTTTATTTTGAGGTACTGAATCTACTGCAATTGTCCAGGAAAGCGACACCGCAAAAAGAACGAGTGTGGCTATAAAAAGATGCAGAAACCGTTTCTTCCATTCTATTTTTACATATATCCAATAAAACAAATAAAATGCCGGCAGAACCATAAATGCTTGAAGCATTTTCACATTAAAGCCAATGCCCAATAAAACCAAACTAAGCATCAGCCATGAAGGTTTTTCCTTCTGTACTGATTTCATAAGCACCCATGCTGCCAGAAGCAATACGCTAATCAAAATACTGTCTACATTATTCGTCCGGACAACGGCCACAAAAATAGGTGAACACGCAAGCACCAGACTTGAAAGCAAAGCTGCTGTCCTGCCAAAATAAGGTTTGACAATGCCATACAGCAAAAATACAGAAAAAACGCCAGCTGCAGCTTCTGGAAGCAGCACACTAAAATCGCTGAATCCAAAAATCAATGCGCAAAGTGTTTGGATCCATAAAGCAACCGGCGGCTTATCCACCGTAATAAAGCCTGCAGGATCATATGAGGCATAAAAGAATGCATGAAAATTTGTCATCATGCTTTTCACTGCAACGCTATAATAACTGTTGGAACCTGCATTCTTCAGATTATAAAAATTCAGAAAAACTGAAAGCAAAATAATCAACATCAGCAGGAAATCCATTTTCCCTTTGACTAATCTTCTCATCGAAGCTTCCTCCATCCCATACAATTCAGTGTTTTTGGCTCATTTCTTAAACATTGCTGGTTTTAATATGTTTCATTGTTAAAATAGCCACCTTGTTCCGCAGCAGCAAAGTTTACGAAAACAGCCATGTTTTTTAATGATTAAAGAACCAGTCCAGTAAACTTAATAAACACATTGTACGGCCTTAACCTTAAGAAATTCTTAACAGCCTTTCGGCAATTAAAAAAGCCCGAGTTCGAGGACTCAGGCTTTTGCTCATCAATATTTAATTTATTTATTGTCTATTCTTTAAAAGAAGCAAACCTGCTTCTACTGCACTCATTTTGCTTTAAATGTAAAGCCAATCCTGTCCAGCGCCTGCTTAAGGGTAGAAAATATTTTAAGATCTCCCATTTCAGCATCCAATTGAACGGTTTTAATCGCCATCTCTGGCCGGAATCCTGTCAATATCGGTTCCACCCCAACCAGCCTCAGCAATTTTACCAGGCTTAATAAGTAACTCTGTATCATTTCATCAATTTTAGATATTCCGGACAAATCAATAAATAAAAACTCTAATTCTTCCTGCTGTGTAAATTGAAGTGCAGCTGCAATAATCGAATTTGCCCGTCCTTCCCCAATATCACCGATAATTGGCAATATAGCGATTCCGTTAGTTAGCGGAACGATGGGTGCAGAAAGGTTTTCAATTTGCTTATGTGCTTTATCCAGCTCAAGCACATACGACAGCAGGGAAGCCATCGTGTTGAAAAGATCCCGGTGTTCCTCCGTAAACGTATAGCTTCTGGAATCAAGTCCGCAAATGGTACCGTAGTTTTCGCCATTTTCATAATAAATGGGACTTCCAATAAAAGAGCCTCCGCCTAAATTTATGGTAACACCAAGATCCCTTGTTAACGCGCTGAGGGTTAAATCAGGAATGATCAGCGGCTCTCTCCCATTATCCACACTCAATTTACAGAATGTTTCTTCAAATGGCAAAGATGATCCTTCCTCCAGCAAACGGTTTTTTTTTGTTAATGACCTTCAGAATATTATTTGTACTTTTATCATTTTTTGCTATGAAAAGGGTATTGATTCCTATAATTTGGCTCATTAAACCAAGGATTGCTGATGAAGCTTCATCAAAATTGCGGAAATGTTTTTTTACATTCGCATCAAAACCAGAGTATGCTTGCAGAGTCATTTTTACCTACCTTCAATCCTGAATATATTATTGAAAAATTTTGCACCATAAACATCAGTTATGTAAATTTACCATTCTTTATTGAGGCATGTTAAAATGAAGGCACGGAGTAAAGTAAGAGGAAATTCTTCTGTTCTATTGTACGAGATAAAGAGGCAATTAAACAAGCAATACGTAATATAAAAGAGAGTTGTGAACAATTCCACTATAAATAGAAGGAAAGGGATGGAAATTATGGCGATAACCCTGCCGCATATTGAAGATTCCAGCCTAACGGGCTATGTACCTCCAAAAGAAGAATACATAATATTCACAGACGAGTCCCACTACGAGGAAAAGGTAAGAGAATGGGGGCTAAGCTCTACCAAAGAAGTAAAAAGGGAATTTTGGTACAAGGATAAAACTTACCAGCGCCTTGTAACCATTAAAGGCTATGAGGAATTCGGTGTAACTGGCCAATTTAATAGCCTCGTTGTTGAATTTCAGGATGGAAACCTGACATGCATTTTCCCAGACTTTCTAAAGGACATGCAGTCTCCTAATTTCGGCAAGGAAACCAAAGGATCTCCTGATGAAGAAACAGTTAAGCCAGTCCGTGCAAAGGCTGCACCTGCTAAAACGCCGTCAAAGGAAAAAACGGTTAACCCTGCCTCCCCTTCATCTAAAAAAGAGAAAACACCGAAACTTGAGCTTCCTGAAGAGAAGGTCCACTTTACAGCTCGTGTAAAACAATTTGCCCTTTCATATAATCATTTTAAAGAAGAAAATGAGGAAGTTGTCATACTTGAACATGTTATTATTCAGCAGGATGAACCTATTGAAGCGGGAATTGCCTGGTGCTCCTACAGCAAAACCTTAAAAAAATTCGAGCTGTCACCTGGCGAATCACTTTCCTTTGACGGAAAAATTGTCGCTAAAACACTTCCTAAGGGAAAAGATGCTGAAGAAGAATTTATCCTCGATGTTCCAGCTAAATATAAAATTAATAACCCTTCAAAGATTGTCAAAGATTGAATGCAAAACCCGGCTATCGTATAGCCGGGTTTATTAATATGACAAAAGCTTGCCGCTGCCACCTGCATTTTCAATTTTTAAGGTTACTTTTATTATATTTATCTAAAGCCTCTAGCCAGCTAAATTAAACTCCCTTACGTCCACTCTTTTCCATGTTCTTTAATAAATTGAATATCTTTTTGATAATGCTCAAGATGTCCTTGTTCTATCATTTTTTGAAAAGCAATGTCACCTTCACCGGCTTTTCTTATCATGTGTTTACATAATCCTTCTAAACGCAGCAACACCATCTCTAAATAATCCTCTTTTAATTTTTCGATTCCATAGGATTCGAAAAATAGCTTAACTCTTTGTTTTTTACCTTCTGCATCCCGTGAAGAATTATAAAAAACAGCCTCACCTGTTTCAGTATGATAATGCCTGCTTAAAGGAACGCAAGTGTAAAGAGTATAAGCTATGTCCCAAATTCTTGGACCAGGACCAGCAGCATCGAAGTCAATTATGCCCACTGGTCTTTTGTGATTAAAAATAATATTGTATATGGCAAAATCATTGTGGCATACAACCTCTATTTTGTTTGGAGTATGATCCATCCGTTCCCAGTCATCTGATATAGGAAAGTCACTCACAGCATCATGATATTGACGAAGCATTTTCGCTATTTCTATTAAGGCATCATTTGACCACATATATTCTTTTAAAGGATAATTACCAGCTTCAACTTCAATAAATGATAATGTTTCTCTTCCTTTTTCATCAACACCTAAAAATTTTGGTGCACTACTGTAACCTTTGTTCTCCAGATGCTTTAACAATCTATGAATTTTGGGACTATTCAGCTTTAGATCCCGCCGCACAGTATCCCCCGAACGATATACGTTTGAGATATTCCCGCCAGTTAATATTTCTTCGTTTTCGTAGTTCATTAAATATTCCCCTTTAATGGGACACTATGCTTATATGAATAGAGATGTTTTTTTGCCCATAAATAAAAGCAGATATACAAAGGTATCTGCTTGGCAATGGGAATAAAATTATCCGCACCATGTATCCCTTGAATGATTTAAGATAGACAAATAAACGTATCCCTATTAATCAAGGATCGCAGCTGTCTCTATCCAATTAACTAATCATTTCAAGGTATTCCACATTTGAATAGATTCCCCTTTCTTTACATCTCATATATAAATTACCATAAAATACTAAATATTTAAAGCTTTTTCGTAAACTTTGCTGCTTGAAACAAGGCTGCTGTTTTCTGTTCCAGGATGCCCGCTTTCAACTGGGCGGAATGTGTACCTCTTCAGCACTTTGAAAGGCTAATCTATGCAGCCATATACTTTTTCCATTTCCTGTTCGGCTGAATCGTAAAACCTATGAGACTCATGAACCAATCAATTAACAGGCTTAATTTTTCATCATTTAGGCTTTTACAAAATCCAGCTGATATACTATACTTTTATTACTTTAAAGTGCTGATGAAATATGGAAAAGAGGGTTTTTAATGAAACAAAATATAATCCCTGCGGGGGTAAAAAATATTGTTTTAATAGGATTTATGGGTGCCGGCAAAACCACAGCCGGCAAAAAACTGGCTGAAATGCTTCACAGGCATTTTATTGATATTGATGAAGAAATAGAAAAAGAATTTCAAATGCCAGCTTCAGAGATTTTCTGTAAATTCGGTGAGAAGACGTTTCGTGAAAAAGAAAAAGAGATGATAAGGCGGTTCAGCCAAAAAGAGATGTACATTATCTCTGTCGGAGGCGGAGCTTTTTTACAGAAAGAAATCCGGGAGATGTGCCTGGCTCATTGCACTGTTATTTTTATTGAGATGTCCTGGGACTTCTGGAAAGAAAGAATTCCATTAATTATCGGCACCAGGCCTGTCCTGCAAGACAAAACGATGGAGCAAATACGCGAGCTGTTTATAGCCCGCCAGGAAATATACATCCATCACCATCTGAAAATTTCCGCTGATACATTGAACCCTGAAGAAACAGCAGCTGCCATTGCAAAAATAATAGACTAGCAGTTATTAGCGGTGGCAATGGGCTATCCTTGCTCCCGCTATTAAATAATTTTAAATAACAGCTGGTATCACCGGCTTTTTTTCATTTGCACAAAAGTTATATATGGGTATTTCGGCCTTCTTGCGATACTTCATTAATTTTTACATTCATTAGTGTATCTGTGATGACTATCGTGAAACCATTAAAGTATAAAAGACAGGAAGTAATAACATCAATGCAAAACATATTACTGCTGCTTGTTTTGATTGTTTAATTTCCCGCTCCTCTCCATTGCGCAAATGCTGGAAAAAAGTAAGGGTAAAATAAAAACAGCTGATAATCAGAATAAAAGTAAAAAGTGTTATCCAGAAAATTGAAGCATCAAAGCTTAAATCAGACATAAAGACACCCCGCCGTTTAAAATATGTATTCCAGAACTCTTTCATGCTGCCTGCTAAAGGTACACAATGTAAGCACTGCATAGATTTTCCCTGCAGTTAATAAACTCGCATGATTGACCTGCTTCTTAAGTATACAGAATATTCCGCGCAATTACATAAAAACTCACTAACCCGGTTTTCTTTTTTGGATGATTTCCGCTCCAGGATGTTGGTATTACACTAGCCGGGCAGTGTGTCTTCTCGGCTGCACCTAAGGAGGCAACCTGTTCCCCTAATCTAAACAGAAGTCCCGCACCTTTCGAACCAATTAACCTCTTAACAAAGAAACATATTATAATAAAAACAATCTTTAAGAAAAGAGCCTTTCTTTTTCTTTTGAATGATTTCGTCATTATGTTATATTCAATCTGCAGACAGGATTGAAAACAGTCTGATTATAGGGAGGGATCTTTTTGGAAGATTTGATTTTCCGCCATATGGAAACCGTTCGCGGCATTACTGAAAACTTGATAAAAAAATTTCCGGAAGAAACGGCAGACATCGTCCCAGAGGGCTTTAACAATAGTATCCGGTGGAACCTCGGGCATATTGCCTTTATTCAGGAAAAGCTCGTTTTTGGGCTTTTAGGTAAAGAAAGCAGCTTGCCGGAAGAATATGAAGAATTTTTCAAAGCCGGTTCAAAGCCTGCTGACTGGACAGATGCTCCGCCTTCAATGTCAGAGATTGCTGATGAACTTTCAAAGCAAAAAAGCAGGATCCGCTCTTTCCTTGAAAGCAGCATGGATGTAAAATTTCCAGAACCATTCACAAATAAAGCTGGCATAAAGCTATATACTTCCGGAGAAGCATTCTTATTTAGTTTTTTTCATGAAGCTATGCATATTGAAACCATTAAACTCATTTATAGAAAGATTTCATCACAATAAGATAACAGCAATTTCTGTTATTTTATTGAAAGTTCTATTATTCTTTTATGTTAATTAATGCTTGCTTTCGCGCCGCTCAATTATTGGCCAAAACCGGATGTAACATTAACAAAACGTATTAAAAAAGGCAGCTTCTTTTCGTAGCTGTCTTTTCAAATTATTATATGGGCGCCGAACCACTGCGAAAAGCAGAGTGCAGACAGACGATAAGAACCTTTCAATTCTTTAGTGCCATTGAGCGTATTGGTAATTAGCTGCTGCACCCTACTCATACTGCATGCTTATTAAAAAGGCAGATTATCCGGAAAAACGGGTTTTAGCTGTTTGACAATCCTGGTGATGTCATGCTCACCATTGTACATCACTTTCTCTACAGTAAATTCTATATGCTCTTCTTTAATCCTCTGTATCCACTCATATGCAGCAATTGCAGCCGCTTCATCAGGATTTTTTTTATAATCAGAGAGCTTTACTGAAAAAGAGCTTTTCCTCATAAACCTGCCTCCCTTGCTGTTCATGTAAACTTCTAGGCTAACTTCCATTTTTTCACCTGCTTTAGATTTTTCCCCTTGTGTTCATTTTAGGAAATAAAAGTGTTTTTATACTTCATTTACATTTATTTATTATCTTAAAGACATATCGCCATCCATCCTTTACACTATAAGCATCTTAAAATTCGGAGGTTCATTTATGCTAGAAGCAGCGATACATAGTTTTATCCTGTCATTGGGGTTAATCCTTCCATTGGGAGTCCAAAATATATTTGTATTCAATCAAGGAGCCATTCAGCCCAGATATTCAAAAGCTTTGCCTGCCATTTTCACAGCCGCAATATGTGATACCTTGCTCATCTCAATGTCCATACTGGGTGTCTCCGTCATGGTTTTTGAATACACACCAATTAAGCTTGCACTTTATTCTGGGGGCATTTTCTTCTTGATTTTTATGGGGTTTGTAACCTGGAAAAGCAAATCTAAGCAAGCTGATAGCGTCACTGATGAAAAATTAAGTGCTAAAAAACAGATAACTTTTGCTTTATCTGTTTCGCTGCTGAATCCTCATGCCTTACTGGATACAGCCGGAGTGATCGGTACCAGCTCTCTGCATTATGAAGGGGCATCAAAACTGGCTTTTGGCTTTACAAGCGTCCTGGTTTCCTGGCTTTGGTTCAATGGACTGGGCATAGCCGGCAGATTAACAGGCAAAATGGATCCATCGGGGAATTTCTTGAACCTGCTTAACAAAGCTTCTGCAATTGTCATGTGGGGCACTGCCATATATCTTGGTATTTTACTTTTTAAATAAATGTATAATCTAGTGAGAACCTCACCCGAACTCACTGGATCACTTTTAAAAGCTATAGTGATAGAAAACATTTCTCTTTCCTTTTGGCTGATTTCTTAAATTTTTTACTATGAAACTAGGGCTTCAGTGGGTACCTTCCGCACCATTCAAAACCGATATAACAATGAAATAGCCTTGAAAAAATCCATTAATAAACAACAATCTTAAAGAAAGGTTCATTTCTTAAAGATGTGAAGGGCCCGTTGTCAAACCGGGGTGATTGTAGTGTAAAGCGAGAGATTAGCGGGAAGGTGAGACCCCGCA
>NZ_MLYQ01000035.1:0-34631 GCF_001866725.1 Bacillus sp. MUM 13 | reverse complement strand
TCCCGGGCTCGTTCTGTTTAGGATATTTTTTTTCCTGCTCGATCTTTTCCCTTTTGTTTTCTTTTGAAAAATGCAGGTTTTTTTAAAAGCGGCTTCTTAATTTTTATTTTCTTTGGTTTTTTAGATTTTTTGTTATCAGGTGCTTCTCCAGTTCCATCCAAGTCGAATTGAGATACAACGGATTGAAGGTCAGAAGCAATGAAGCTCAGCTCAGAAGCGGCTTCATTGACTTGATGGATCGCCAATAGCTGGCTTTCGCTTGAAGCGCTGACCTCCTGTGAGGCTCCGGCGGATTGTTCGGAAATAAGATATATTTCTGCCATCTTCTCAGCAAGTGTATGGTTGGAAGATTGAACTAAATTGATGGATTGCTGCACATTGGAAATTTTTGAACTTATTCTGGTTACATGTTCTACGATTTTTTCGAATGCTTGTTTTGTATAAGCGACAGAATTACTTTGGACTGTTTTATATTCATTGAATTTTTGAGCCTCTGACATCAGCTTGTCCATTTGTTTATTCATCGTCTGAATAAGATCCTGAATGGACTGCGCTTCTTTCTTTGAACGTTCAGCAAGCTTTCTTACTTCCTTGGCCACTACCCCAAAACCTCGGCCTGCATCACCTGCGCGGGCTGATTCGATGGCTGCGTTCAGGGCAAGCAGGTCTGTATTTTCTGCAATTTCCTGGATAGTCCCGATGATGCCTGATATGCTGCGTGATTTTTCTGAAGCGCTCTGGATTTGAACGGTTAAATGATTGGCGAGCCCTAAAAATTGTTCGGATGTTTCCTGAAGGCTTTCAACTGTGCTGAGTCCTTCCTGGCCTTCTTTTTCCGTTTCTTCAGCTTCTGCAGCAATTTCGCGGCTGACCTGCTCGGTTTGCTGAATGGAGCTGGAAACACTTTTCATGATTGCATTGCTTTCTTCAAGCTCGGCAGATTGATGTGTTGCACCTGCAGCCACTTGTTTAATCGACACGTTTACTTGATTGGACTGTGCAGAGGTTTCTTCCGATATGGCGGCAAGGTGCTGTGAGGAGGCGTTCAGCTTATCGGCAGAGCTTCTGACACCTGTCAGGGAATTCCTTACCATTTCAGCCATCCTATTAAATGTTGCTGCAAGTGCGACCATTTCATCTTTTCTTTTCATGATGACCCGGTGATTAAGATTTCCGCTGCCGATTTTTTCAGCACCTGTCTTAAGTGCAGCAATAGATGATTGAATCGTTCTTAGTAGTACAATTCCCACTGTAATGAGAGTGACAATAACCAGGATACTGATAACAAGCGAAGCAAAGGCGAAATTTTTTGTTTTGTCCTGCATCTTCTGGTCAAGTATTGCCTGTTCCTTGCCTACAATGGCTTCTAATTCAGCAGCTGCATTCTCGATTTCCTGTCCTGTTGAATCAAAGGCAACAGATAATTCTTTGGATTTTAAATACCCGGCAACGAGAGAGCTCATGGCATTTGTATAGTTCTGCAGAGTTTGTGCAAGAGATTTTTTTACTGCCGCAGAAAGGCTTGAGCTGTTCAGGCTGTTTTGGAAGTCTGAAATTCTGGTGTTATATTCACTGAAGGCCTCTTGATCGTTTGTTTTACGATATTGTTTTTCATACATGCGTATAAAAAGGAATTGTTCTTCCAAATTTTTATTTTTTGTTTTTGACAGTGCCTTTTCCATTCCATCTCCAAACTGGGTGATCTGTCCGGAAATGCCTTCACTGTCGTTGTACCCTATCATTTCATATGTAGAGATCAGTTTTGCATAGCTTTTTGAGTAGGCTTTGGCGCTATCCTCAATAACTTTGAATTGCTTAGAGATATTAGGATTTGATTTGTAGTCCTCCTTAAGTGAAGCTGCTTCATATTGCACTTTGCTAATGCTTTGTGTAACTAATTTACTGCTTGCGATTTGGGGATTCTTTAAATATTGCCTTTCGAATTTTCGGGTGGTCGCCATTTCATATTTTACGTCCTTGCTTTGCCCAACTGCTTTGTTGAAGATTTTTTCCTGGCTGCGTACATCGTTTTGTGTGTTGGAGGCAATCATATTGAATGCGGATAATAATACTGCGCCAGCAACTGACATACAGATTATTAGTCTAATCTTGGCTCTGATCGTTTTCATTGGGTCCTCCCTGTTTTGTTTTTTTGATAAGCCTGATGCACTAGTAATGGATCGGCGGGACTATATACCCTTTTTATCGGACAGAATTCCAGAAAACTAATAGAATTTATGAAATATTAACTATATTTTAATTTTTAACTTTTTTTAGTCCCTATAACTTGCCTCCTGGCATGGAGATAAGTGGCTTTCTTCAGCCCTGCGGTTCAATAAAGCGAAAATAAGGCATAGGCAGCTTCTGTTCATATGCGTATGATTGGTTGAATTCATCATAATTTGATATGATTATTTTATATTAAATGCTGCACACTACTTAATAGCTGGAGGAACGACAAATGAAAAATCTCGAAACGATTGAACAGTATGATGTTTTAAAAAATGATGGAAAGCATATTTTCCTTTTTTCTGCAGAATGGTGCGGAGATTGCCGTTTTATTGATCCGGTTCTTCCGGAAATTGAAGCTAAATATTCCGAGTATACCTTTATACATGTTGACCGTGATAAATTTATTGATGTTTGCGCAGCCAATGATGTGTTTGGCATCCCGAGTTTCATAGCTTATGATAACGGCAAGGAACTGGGCCGCTTTGTAAGCAAAGACCGAAAAACACAGGAGCAAATCGAAGACTTCATTGAATCGCTGTAAAACTGAGCTTTCAGCAGCAGAAATTGCTGTAAGCTGACATACTGGCAGGCAGGGAGTGACCCTCTGGATGGGAATGCTTGCCTGTCCGGGAACATAGGCGGCTGGCACATTTTCGGGCCAGCCTGTTTTTATGATTTATGAAGTTTTCTTTGGCAAGGGGGTTAGAGTATGAAAATGAACAGCAAATTAATGACGGAACTGCTGCAGGAACGCCTTGATAGTCCGGAACGCACTTTTGCTTTCAACAGTGAAAAGGATACTCTTCGGATTGAAAATACTTTAACAGAAAAAGGTATCACTATCGATCTTCCAAGGGTGATTGCGAATTGGGAGAATGAGGGTGAGAAGGCTGCGGATGAAGTGGTTTATTATGTAAATGAAGCCTTGAACGTTATGGGAGAAATGCATTCTTTGAAGGGAAAAGAAAAAAGCATTTTTCCGGTCATACGCTCCACTTCGTTTCCGGATGAAGCTTCTGAGGGAAATCCTTTTTTATTTGATGAGCATACAGCTGAAACAAGGGTGTACTATGCCCTAGACCTTGGGAACACATACAGGCTGATTGATGAACAAATGATCAGCCGGGAAAAGTGGGAAAAAGAACAAATTCGCCAGATTGCAAGGTTTAATGTCCGTTCACTTCCGATTCGCCTGAAATCAGATTCTGTGGCAGGAAATACTTTTCATTTCTTGAACACCAATGATGGGTATGATGCAAGCAGGGTATTAAATGAATCGTGGCTGAAGGAAATGAAGGGCAAAATGAAGGGGACAATGACAGTTGCCATTCCCCATCAGGATGTAATCATCATCGGTGATATAGAAAATGATACAGGGTATGATGTTCTTGCCCAAATGGCAATGAGCTTCTTTGCAAGCGGACATGTTCCAATTACTGCCCTTTCCTTTTTATATGAAGATGAGGGGCTCGAACCGGTATTCATATTAGGGAGAAACAAAAAGCGCGAGGAATAATGGTGAGTAACCCTCTTTTTCTTCTTCTGGGGGAATATTTCTCCTCATGGTGTTAATAAATGGCTCTTTTCTTAAAGATTGTTGTTTTTTTAATTGTTCTGTGAAGCGAACCTGTTATTAAACCGGAGTGATTGGAGTGCAAGGTGCGAGACTCCTGCGGGATTAGCGGGAAGGTGAGACCCCGCAGGCGGAGCCGAGGAGGCTCACCGCTTGCGTGGAAAACGAGCATCCTGGAGCGGAAATCAACCTCTTGTTCCATAGCAACAAAGTTTACGAAAACAGCCCAATAACTTGAGGAACACTCTATTTAATGGAAGTTTTTAGCTGCTGACACGCATCAGAGATCTGATGCATGTCAGCAGCCTTTTTATTTTGCCATGTAAAAGCCAAGATTAATGGACCTTTATTTTCGGGACATTCCGTAAAAGGTGCATCATAGGATTCATTTTTAAATAGTAAATAGTCTTTATAGGATTATTATTATTAAAATTATAACTTTTAGCAGGGGCATTTATATGTAAAACTAATGAAAATGCAGCCTATTTCATTTAAAAAAATTATATCGAAATAAAAAAAGAGGTTTATAAACGATAGAAGAGGGGTTTAATAGGGGAGGGCTCAAAGAGCTTAGTTATAAAAGTCCCCTCCTTTGTACAGGGGGGATTCCATATATTTTCCTATTATTTTATTTTTACTCGATATTTTTAAAAATACTGTTAGAATTAATAATTGAACGACAAGCTAGTGGAAAGAGTGATAGATTTGAAATGGCTAAATAAAATTAAAAATTGGTTTCAGGATGAAGAAGAAATTATAGAGATAGAAGAAATAATCATAGACGAGCCTATTGATGAAGAAAAGCTTAAGACAATGGATTTTTCAGCTTATCAGGAGGAACAGAACCTCGAAAAAGAAAAGCAAAAGCAAAAGGAAAAGAAACTTTTCGATCAAGCTTCAAGAAATCAGAGGGAGCCAAATACAAAAATCCTGTTTCAATATCCCAAAGGGGAGTTTAAATTCCCTGTCATTCCAGACCGGAGAGATCCTGTCAAAAAGCAGGTGCAAAGAAAAAGCGAACCGGCCAGAAGACGCAGGCCTGAACGGGGGATAGAGGATAATAAACAGGAAGCAAAACTTAATAAAGATCAAAGAAAGACTCCATTTAACATGGAAAGAAGCCAAAAGGAAGAAAGCAAAAATCCTGGCTTTGCAAAAGCAGCAGCAGAAAAGAAATTATCAAACAAAATTATTCCATCTAATGTTCCCTTCAGGCCAACCGAAATTCCTTCTCCTATTTACGGGTACAAACAGCGGCCTGAAAAACCGCCTGTCAAAAAAGAGGAAGCCATTGAGTATGAGCTGAAAAGCAAGTTTGCTTCCAATACAGACATAGAAGTACCCGCTTATCTTCGCAGCCTGGAAGATAAGAAGAATGATGCATCAGAAGCAATAGAGGAGAATCCTGAAAAATCGGCCCAGGAGGAATTAATAATTCAGCCTGTTAATGAAACTTCTGTCCAGGAAAACACGGCAGCTGAAGTTTCCCAAATTCAGCCGACTTCCTTTTCTATGAATCATACAGAACAAAATCGAGCCCCAGAAGTGCCGGAGAACGATCAAGAAATGGTGATGCCTTCAGAGGAATTGCCATCCGCAGCTAAAGATACAATTGGCTATGAATCGGATGCAGTGCAGGAAAGCATATCGGCTGCAATCATTCCTGAAGAAACGGAAAATTTACCGAAAAAAACAGAAGAACCGGCAGCATTGCAGTCCATAGAAGAGGTTGATCAAGCAAGGCGTTTGGAAGCGGACGAAATTCAGGCTCCAAAAAAACATCTTCCTTTTAATGTAGTTATGCTGAAGCAGGATAAAAAAAAGCTGGATTTCTTTAACAGCTTTACTGAAAAAAAAAGCCCTAGTCCAATCGCAGCAAAACAAGCTGCAGAACGGGAGTCAGAACAGAAAATTGCAGCAAATGCGCAAGCGCTGGAAAGCATAGAGGAAGCTGCAGCAGCTGTCGCAGAAAGGGAAGAACTGACGGATGTTTTTGAAGGTGTTCCTTCTGTTCTCCCATCAGCAGCGGAAGCCATTAATCAGGATGAGAAGCCTGAAAACATTGTCTTTGAATCTGAAGATATCCATACTGAGCTAATATCTGAGGATCATGAATTAGAACCTGCAGGCGTATTGCAGGAGAAAAGTATAATTGGAGATTCAGATCAGGAACGTGAGAATCCATTGGAAGAAAATCCGTATTATGTTTTCCCTGATATTAATTTGCTTACTCCTGCAATAGAAGCAGAAAGTGATGAGTATTGGCTCGATGAGCAGGCATTGCTGCTGAATGAAACCCTTAAGAATTTCAATGTCCGGGCAGCTGTTGTAAATGTTACCCAGGGTCCTGCTGTCACCCGTTTTGAAGTTCAGCCTGAGCCAGGTGTTAAAGTCAACAAAGTCACTAATCTGATGGATGATATCAAGCTCAGCCTTGCTGCACAGGATATCCGGATGGAAGCGCCAATACCTGGAAAACATACCATTGGAATTGAAATTCCGAATAGAAAGAGCAAGCCGGTATTTTTAAGGGAAGTGCTTGAAAGCCAAGCCTTTCAGCAAGATGATTCTCCATTAAGTGTGGCGCTTGGCCTTGATATATCGGGGCAGCCAATCATTACGGATTTAAGAAAAATGCCTCACGGACTTATTGCCGGAGCAACTGGTTCAGGAAAGAGCGTATGCATAAATACGATGCTTGTCAGCTTATTATACAAAGCTACACCGCAGGAGCTTAAACTGCTTTTAATTGATCCAAAGATGGTTGAACTGGCTCCGTATAATTCCATTCCTCATCTTGTCAGCCCGGTAATCACGGATGTAAAAGCTGCCACTGCCGCATTAAAATGGGCAGTTGAGGAAATGGAGCGGCGGTATGAATTGTTTGTGCATGCAGGGGTGCGGGATATAGGCCGTTTTAACGATAATGCTGAAAAAGCGGGGCAATATTCCATCAAACTGCCATATATAGTAGTCATCATTGATGAGCTTGCCGATTTGATGATGATGTCGCCGGCAGATGTTGAAGAAGCAATTTCAAGGATTGCACAAAAGGCCAGGGCATGCGGCATTCATCTGATTGTTGCAACACAGCGGCCTTCCGTTGATGTCATTACAGGGCTAATCAAAGCAAATATTCCGACACGGATCGCTTTCTCTGTTTCTTCACAGGTTGATTCACGGACCATTCTTGACAGCGGCGGAGCTGAAAAACTGCTGGGAAGGGGAGACATGCTCTTTGCTGAGAACGGATCTTCCAAGTCTGTAAGACTGCAGGGAACATTTGTCAGTGATGAAGAAATTGACCAAGTGGTTAATCATGTTAAACGGGAACAAAAGCCGAATTATTTATTTGAGCAAGATGAGCTGCTGAATAAAGCGCAGATATCCGAGGAAACGGATGAATTATTTTTTGAAGCCTGCGAATTTGTAGTCCATCAGAATAATGCTTCAACATCGAGTCTGCAGAGGAGATTCCGGGTAGGATATAACCGTGCGGCAAGATTGATGGAAATGATGGAAAAACAAGGTGTTATTTCCGAATCGAGAGGCAGCAGGCCAAGGGATGTCCTGATTTCAGAGGACGAGCTGGAATTTCTTCTGGAAACTAATTCCTGAAAAAAAGGTTTGGAAATGAAGGAGCGAAACTCCTTGTACAAGTGCAGATGACGGGAGGCCCCGCAGACCAAAAAGGACGAGAGGCCTCCCAAAACCCTGCGGATGCTGGTGCCTGCAGCGGAAATGAATGGGCTGGATTAATGAGCCATAAGCAAAAAGCCGTCTCTGAACCACTTTAGTTTTAGTGTATATAATAATAAGCAGGAAATTTGTGCAGGGTGCAGATTTTTTTTGATTGTAGCTGGATTATCCTAACATGGCTGATTTAAGCAAAAGGTGGTATAATTAATCTTTGTTGATTGCAGCCAAACTCATTAGCCATTTAAACAAGTAAAGATTTTCAAAAAAAGCGGTGTTTCTGAAGGCTTGCACAGCGTTCAGAGAAAAACGCAAATAAAAAGATGACGTCATATACTGTCATACAGATAGACGATTGGTGGAGGTTCTATATATGACTGTTTACCATTTTGTTGGTATTAAAGGTTCAGGAATGAGCGCGCTGGCACAGGTGCTTCATGATATGAACTTACAGGTTCAAGGTTCCGACTATGAAAAAAAGTTTTTTACACAAGTTGCTTTAGAAAAAGCAGGAATAAAAATTCTTCCTTTTAATGAGGAAAATATACAGCCGGATATGACGATTGTAGCGGGCAACGCTTTTCCTGACACACATCCGGAAATTGTCCGGGCGATGGAGCTTGGACTGCCAGTAATCCGATATCATCGTTTCCTTGGAGATTTTCTGAAGAATTTTGTCAGTGTTGCGATCACAGGGGCTCATGGCAAAACATCGACTACTGGACTGCTGGCCCACGTCATGGGCGGCGCAAAGCCGACCTCATATCTAATTGGGGATGGAACAGGAAAAGGCATAAAAGACGCTGAGTATTTTGTTTTTGAAGCGTGTGAGTACCGCCGTCATTTTCTTTCATACTATCCGGATTATGCAATTATGACCAATATTGATTTCGATCATCCTGATTACTTTGCAAATGTTGAAGATGTATGCCAGGCATTCCAGGAAATGGCCCTACAGGTTAATAAGGGAATCATTGCATGCGGAGATGATGAGCATCTGCAAAGCATACAGGCGAAAGTTCCAGTCATTTTTTACGGATTTGCAGAAGAAAATGATTTCCAGGCACGCAATGTCTCAGTTTCTGAAAAAGGAACAACATTTGAAGTGCATGTCAGAAATACACTTTATGACACATTCACAATTCCTGCATTCGGGAAACATAATGTTTTAAATGCCCTGGCAGTCATCGCCCTTTGCCAGTATGAAAATCTGGATACGGAAACTGTCAAAGCAGAATTATTGACCTTTGGAGGAGTGAAGCGCCGTTTTTCTGAAAAAGAGGCAGGCGGCCAGATCATTATTGATGACTATGCACATCACCCAACTGAAATAGAGGCTACGGTTGATTCAGCACGGCAAAAATATCCGGACCGTGAAATCATCGCCGTATTCCAGCCGCATACTTACTCAAGAACACAAGCATTTCTTGCTGAATTCGCCGAAAGCTTGAACTTGGCAGACAAAGTGTATCTTTGTGAAATATTTGGCTCTGCAAGAGAACACCAGGGGAAATTGTCTATTGAAGACCTTCAGGAAAAAATTCCTGGTGCTGAATTGCTTTCCGAAGAAAATACAGACCTCTTGAAGAAACATGAACACAGCGTCATTTTATTCATGGGCGCTGGAGACATCCAAAAATTCCAAAGCGCATACGAAAAACTGCTTGAAGTATAAAAAGCGCAACCGCCTTGTTCAGCTCGCAAGGCAAATAGGGTTTCGGCCATAGAAGGCGCACTATGCCTTCTGTACTCAAAATAGCAATAAAAAAAGGAGATCCCGAGGGATTTCCTTTTTTTATTGCTAAAATTATTTTAAGTTTTCCGGGTTTAGTTTCTCAAGCTCCGGGATGACAAATCTGCCGTCTTTGCGGATCAGAACATCGTCAAAGTAGATTTCCCCGCCGCCGTATTCAGGCCTTTGGATATTCACAAGATCCCAATGTATGTTTGACTGATTGCCATTATAAGCATCATCATAGCATTGGCCCGGAGTGAAGTGGAAGCTTCCGTCAATTTTTTCATCGAACAAGATATCCTGCATCGGAGTTTGGATAAATGGATTAACACCGATGGCAAACTCACCCACATAGCGGGCACCCTCGTCTGTATTGAAAATTTCGTTAATCCTTTGTGTGTCATTTGCCCTGGCATCAACAATTTTTCCATCTTTAAACGTAAGCTTTACATTTTCAAAAGTAAAGCCCTGATAAGGAGAAGGAGTATTGTAGGTGATTACGCCGTTGACCGAATCCTTGACAGGAGCCGTATACACTTCTCCGTCCGGAATATTTAATTCTCCTGCGCATTTTATGGCTTTAATATCTTTTATGGAAAATGCAAGGTCTGTTCCAGGCCCGACAATACGAACTTTGTCGGTCTTGTCCATTAAGCCGGCAAGAGCATCCATTGCTTCGCTCATCTTTCCATAATCAAGGTTGCATACTTCAAAATAAAAGTCTTCAAAAGCGTCTGTGCTCATTTTGGCCAATTGAGCCATAGAATTGGTTGGGTAGCGCAGTACCACCCATTTTGTTTTTGGAACACGGATTTCTCTATGTACTTTTTTGCCGATGGTGTTTCCGTGAATGGCCATTTTTTCTGCAGGAACATCAGCATGCTCACTAATGTTATCTCCGGCGCGAAGACCGATGTAAGCATCCATCTTGCTCATTACATCCGCTTCGAACTGGGCCATTAAATTGAACTGCTCTTCCTGTGCGCCCATTAATAACGACCGGTCTACTTTATGGTCCTTCAGCAGCACAAATGGATATCCGCCCGCAGCATAGGCTTCCTTTACAAGGGCATTGACAAGCTCGCGCTGCAGGCCAAAGTTCTCAATAAGAACCTTTTCACCTTTTTGCAGCTTAACAGAATAGTTGATAAGGTTTTTCGCTAGTTTTTCAATTCTGGGATCTTTCATTATACAGCCTCCAATATTAACGATTCCTTTCTATTGTAACCGATTCTTTGAATTCTGCTACAATAAATATTTCGGAATTAGAAGTAAAATAGGCAGACTGTCTTGATCATGGGGTCATTTAAGAAAATTACATGGTCATTGCAGGCTGATTTCGGGCAGAAAACAAGATTCCCTGGGAGAGCTGGCAGGGTTTCCACACAGTCTTTGAGCCTGCAGGTCTTCGGATGTAAGAAGAATAACCCGGGAACAAGGCAGGCAATTCCGCTTAGAGTGCATTAATCAGCAGACTGATTAAACAAACCTGAGAAAAATTAATACAAAAAGAAGGATTTTTTTTAGGCTATATTGAAAAAATAAATACGTTTATAATAAAAGGGAAAGGGTATTAAACATACAAGTTGCTAGTACATAATGTACTGAATTTTTTAAATTGGAGGTGCCCCATGGAGATTATATTATATTTGAGTGCAGCAGTGGCAGCAGTCGCATTTTTAGTCCTTGTGATTTTCCTGTCCAGAACATTGAAATCCCTGCAGGTGACGCTTGACAGTGTTGCGCAGACACTGACAGGGCTGGAAGGGCAAATGCAGGGAGTATCGCTGGAAACTACTCAGCTCCTTCATAAAACAAATGCCCTTGCTGAAGATTTGCAGCATAAATCAGAAAACCTGAATACAGTGGTAAATGCGGTTAAGGGTGTTGGAAACTCCATTTCCAGCTTTAACACTTCCATGCAGAAGGTATCTGAAAAGGTTCAATTTGAAATTGACAACAACCAGGAAAAAATATCGCAAATCGTACAATGGAGCAATGTAGCCTTGGAAATCAAGGACAAATGGAAAGCAAGAAAGTCCAAGCCAGCATCTTCAGTGCCTGTTGAAGGCCTTTCAGATGAATTGCCAAAGAAAAAATTCTTAAGATCCAGATATTAAAAAAATATGAAAACTGGAAGGAGAATGAAAATGACTCAAAAAGAATATCAGCCAAAGGAATATACGAGGGATTACCAAAAAACATATGAGGCAGACCGCGAATCAAGCAGTTCGAAGGATTTCATCATTGGAGCGCTTGTCGGAGGGATGGTTGGTGCTGCTACAGCACTATTCATGGCTCCAAAAGCCGGGAAAGAGCTGCGAAGCGATTTCAATGTCCAGGCAAAAAATATTTCAGACAAAACGATAAAGCTCAGCCAGGCAGCTATGGAAAGAGGCACGACTATTGCAGGCACAGCAAAAGACAAAACGAGCACTGTTTCAGAACTTGTAACCAGCAAGTCTGCTGACCTTATGAACAAAGTGAAAAGCTTAAAAACCGGTGATAAAGAGACGGGTTCAGGCGAATCGAATGCTACGAGGAAAACATCAACCGGCACACAAGGTGAATCAAGCTCTCCAATTACTTCTGTAGAAACGTCCTACAATTCATCAGACAATGCGTCATCAGGCAGCAGTGCGGATCTTTCAAGCGGCAATAAAAATGCAGCACAGCTAAAACTTGATGAAACGAAGAAGGCATTTGAAGAAACAGAGAATAAATATAACAAGTAAGCAGTGAATTTGAAAGTAATGGCGGTGAAGTGATAACATAGCTTCACCGCCATTTGTTTGTTTCCCATGCGGTAAATCTTGCATGACTGAAGGGAGAAGTTCAAAAATGAATGCACGTAAAATTGATTCTCAGGAGCAATTTGAAGAATTGCTGAAACAGGACAGTTTTTTGCTTGTTAAGCATAGCCTGACATGCCCGATAAGCGGCGCGGCTTTTAGTGAGTATGAACGTTTTGTTAAAGAAAATGAAGCCATTAATACGGCTTATTTGGCTGTACAGGAGGCGCGGCCTCTTTCCTCCTACATTGCAGACAAATTCAATATCAGGCATGAATCTCCCCAGGCTATCCTATTTAAAAATGGAGAACCAGTATGGAATGCCTCTCACAGCAGAATAACCAATGAATCCTTAACAAAAGCAGTTCAGTAACTTCAGAGGTAAAAAGATGCATCCGCGCTTTTCAGCAGGATGCATCTTTTTATTGGGCTCTTTTCTTAAAGATTGTTGTTACTTAAATAGTTCTCAAGGCAATTCCAATGTTATGGCAGGTTGATTGGAGCGGAAGGTGCGGAGACTCCTGCGGGATCAGCGTGACAGGTGAGACCCCGCAGACGCAAGTCGAGGAGGCTCAGCGCACGCCCCGCGGAAAGCAAAGCATCCTGGAGCGGAAATCAACCACTTGTTCCAAAGCGAAAAGTTTACGAAAACAGCCTTTTATATGGGCTATCAGAAGTTTTTCATGGCGGTTGGCCACAGGATTTTAAGTTCATCCCCAGGTGAGACGGTTTCATGAAAGCTGGTTTCTTTATTGTTTTTTATAAGAATAAAACGTCCATTTGAATCCTTGGGCATTTCAATTTCAACATGGCGGAATAAATCCTGGAAGATAAACGGCTCCATCTTATACTGGATCAGCGTCAATATATCTCCGTTCTTTATTTCGTCATGATCGCCTAATGGTTCTCCGTCGCGATGGAGTTCCGAGAGTTTTTTGGAAAGGGACATTTTTTTGCCGTTAAAAGAAATGGGTATTGAATACTCGGACTGGCAGTTTATATCATTAAGTAAATCCTGTGCTACTGGGGGCTGTTGTGCAATGACTATTAATTCATCTCCATCTTCAAAGGAATCATAAATGTCTGCTTCCATTCCATTTTTCTTCAGCTTATGGGAGTATGCCGGCAGTCTGATTGTTTTATCATCAAGCTGTATAGTAAAAGGGTGAATATTCTTTAATAAATCTTTTAGCTTTAATAGGGAAAGCAATGATGAGATGGTTTCAGGCATCTTACATTCAATCACATCATGATCACCAAGCGGTTCTGCACCTGTAACTGGCAGGCCATTTCTGATTAATTCTGCTGAAGCTATATATCTTTCACCGTTAATGAAGACAGATTTATGAGGTATGTGGTCGGCAAGCTCTGCGATAGAATAGTTGGCCTGCATCCCGTCCTGTCCCTTTATAACAGTTATCACATCTCCTTCAGATACCTCATCCGCAAGTGAAGCCTCCATAGAGTTAAGTGATAATTCGGGTTTAGAGCCATGGCTTCCTGGGATGGTCACTGAGTTGCCGTTATATTGGACAATCATGGCCATTCCGGGCTTTCCGTATAATTTATTTAATTTGATTCCCGCAGTGAGCAGGCAATCTCCCACCGTCATCTTTTTCATGTCGAATAATCGGATGGTTTGATTATTAACAATCACACTCAAATATTTAACAGGATTTTTATCAGCAGCGATAGCGATGCCGACTGGTGTAACAAATTCTGGACCACTAAGCATTGTCTCCGGGAAAACCAGATTTTGTATGGCTTCTATGTCCCTGATTGCCACCCTGTTTGCAGGAAGACTTAATTTATTGGCAAGCAGCCCTGGGAGATCGGGAGTTAAGCTGCCGCCCCCCACAAGCATGACTGCCTTTGGCGGATTTCCATTGTTTAAAGAAAGAATTTCATCAGAAATGGAGCCTGCAAGCCGCTCTATTGCACCCGATATTTCTGTAATCACATCACTTTTTTGCACGTCATTACTAAATCCGAGGATATCTGTTACGGAAATAAAGTCTTCTTTGCTGCTCAGCTGTCTTTTAACCGTTTCAGCCATCGGAAAATCCAGCAGCAGGGCATCGCTGATAGCTTCTGTAATCTCGTCCCCTGCGACAGGAACCATTCCATAAGCAATCACGGTCCCTGAGTCTGTAAGGGCTATATCAGAGGTTCCGGCACCGATATCCACAAGCGCTATGTTCAGCCGGCGCATGGAGGCAGGGATGAGCACGTTAATGGCTGCAATGGGCTCAAGTGTTAATGCCTCCATGGTCAGGTCTGCCCTCTTCAAGGCAGCAAGCAGGGACTCCACGACTACTTTAGGTAGAAAGGTAGCAATGATTTCCACAGAAGCTTTTTCACCGCTCTGATCAATAAGGTTCCCGATTTCCTGATCATCGAGATGATAGTATAAAACGGAATATCCTACACAATAGTAATGATAGTCTGATTGAGTGTCATCTTGTCCGGCTGCTGCTCCCTGAGCTTTCTGGACGGCAGTAAGCTCCAGGTGGAGGATGTCTTCCCGCTGCATGATCGGTTTGCCTTTAATATCAATTTCAACTTTTGCGCGTTCTGTCTTCAGCGCCCTTCCTGCGGCAGCGACACTCACCTGGTTTAAGGGGCCATGTTTTTTTTCCAGTTCTGCTTTAATGCCTTCAATCACCTTGGATACGGCTACAACATCATGGATTTGGCCGTCCAGCATAGCACGCTCAGAATGTTCTTTTGATAAAATATCAAGGACGCTGTAACCGTTTGAGTTTCTTTCAAGGATAATTCCAACTACTGTTCTTGTACCTATATCAAGAGCAAAAAGTTTTTCTTGCACTGCGAAAACACCTTCTTCAATTTGGTTTTTATACTTTAACGCTTAAAAGCGTTTGTTTAATAAAGAAAAAATGAGTGACATTCTATTACTTTTCATTTATAATAATTAAAAATTATATAAGAAATGTAACATATTTTTTTATTTCATAAAAGTTACCGGAAATGGAATGATAAGTGGCATGATTTTATATGAATTTTCCGGCTGGCACGCAGGTTTGAAGCCTGGCGGCTGAATCAGCACTCATTTTATTATGGAAGGATGGATTATAATGAGCAATAAAGATCTTGATGCTTTACGTGAAAAGCTTGATGGAGTAAACCTTGACTTACTGCAGCTAATTAATCAAAGAGCAGAGCTTGTGCAGGAAATTGGCCGGGTAAAAGAAAAACAGGGTGTGAATCGTTATGATCCCGTCCGTGAAAGAAAGATGCTCGATTTAATTGAAGCGAATAATGAAGGCCCTCTGGAGGCTGCCTCTCTTAAACACATTTTCAAAGAAATATTCAAGCTTGGGCTTGGTCTTCAAGAAGAAGATCAGAAAAAGGCTTTATTGGTTTCAAGGAAGAAAAAACCTGAAGATACAATTGTGAATTTAAAAGGCGAATTAATCGGCAATGGCGTTCCAAGCTTTGTTTTTGGCCCATGCTCTGTTGAATCTTACGAACAGACAGCAACGGTTGCAGCAGCAGTAAAAGCAAAAGGGCTTAAGCTTTTGCGCGGAGGGGCTTTCAAGCCGCGGACTTCACCTTACGATTTCCAGGGACTTGGCATAGAAGGCCTTGAAATTCTAAAAAAAGTCGGAGATGAATATGGACTTGCGGTCATCAGTGAAATCGTAAATCCAAATGATATAGAGCTTGCATGTGAATACCTGGATGTTATCCAAATTGGCGCACGCAACATGCAAAACTTTGAATTGCTGAAAGCAGCAGGTTCTGTAAATAAACCTGTATTGCTTAAGAGGGGGCTTGCTGCTACAATCGATGAATTCATTCATGCAGCAGAATACATCATGTCTCAGGGCAATGGAAACATCATTTTATGTGAGCGCGGAATCCGTACCTACGAACGTGCAACAAGGAACACATTGGATATATCCGCTGTCCCGATCCTGAAACAGGAAACTCATTTGCCTGTCATGGTAGATGTGACACATTCTACAGGCCGGCGTGACTTGCTTCTGCCGACAGCCAAGGCTGCCCTTGCCATTGGTGCAGACGGTGTCATGGCGGAGGTCCATCCGGATCCGGCAGTTGCCTTATCTGATTCAGCACAGCAAATGGATTTAGATCAGTTTGATGATTTCTTTGCTGAAATACAAAAGCTGAACTGGGTCACTGTATAATAAGTATCTGCAGGCAAGAATCCAATAATTGATCCCGCAAACGCCCTTTCACAAGATGAATGGGCGTTTTGCTTTAAAAAATTGATTAAATAAGGTCTCATACATTGCAGTAAGGGTTCTACTATCGTATGATAATAAAATAAAGTACAAGTCCGTTGATTATTGATATGCCTAAGAGTGCTCCAAATATCCACCAGGATTGCTCTTTTTATTGCTCACAAATGAACAAAGATAGAAATGAGTCGCTCGCGCTGAAATAAGGATGATGTATAAGACATCCATCAATGGAGGTCTTCTTCTTTTTCATTGATGGTTCGTTGAACTTGCTTTTCGGGCAGTTATCCCATGCTTTGGTTTCCAATTCTTGTGAAGCAGAGGGGATTACTGCCTGTTAATGCGGGAAAAAATATGAAAAGTTATGGAATATCGGAAATAATCCGCTATTTTAAGGAGAAAGTAAAAGAAATGGAGGAGTGGGAAGATGAATAATATAACGATTTATGATGTGGCCCGCGAAGCAAATGTTTCCATGGCCACCGTTTCCCGTGTGGTGAACGGCAATCCAAATGTAAAGCCTGCAACAAGAAAGAAAGTATCTGAAGTCATCGATAGATTGGGCTACCGCCCTAATGCAGTAGCAAGAGGTCTAGCGAGCAAGAAAACGACAACAGTTGGAGTGATTATTCCTGATATCTCCAGTATTTTCTTTGCAGAGCTTGCAAGAGGAATTGAAGATATTGCGACCATGTACAAATACAATATTATCCTGAGCAATTCGGATGAAAATAGGGACAAGGAATTTCACCTGCTGAATACCATGCTCGGCAAACAGGTGGATGGCATCGTATTTATGGGCTCCAATATTACTGAAGAACATATAGAGGAATTCAAGAAATCTCCGGTGCCGATTGTGCTGGCAGGTTCGGTGGAGGACAGCGGGCAGGTTCCGTCAGTCAACATCGATTATGAAGCAGCCTCTTATGACGCGGTCTCGGAATTTATCCGCAATGGCCATAAAAGGATTGCGCTGGTTTCAGGCAGCCTTTCACAGCCTGTTAACCAAAAAAAGCTTGCTGGATATAAGCGTGCACTACAGGAAGCGGATATTGAAGCAAGTGATAATTTTATTGTGGAAGGCGATTACACCTACGATTCAGGAATTGAAGCATTTGAAAAGCTTGCTGAAGCAGGGGAGAAGCCTACGGCAATTATTGCAGGCGCTGACGAAATGGCCCTTGGCATCGTCCATGCAGCACAGGATAAAGGCTTTAATGTTCCGGATGACTTTGAGGTAATCAGCTTTGATAATACCCGTCTGACATTAATGGTCCGCCCGCAGATTTCAACGGTCGTGCAGCCTTTATATGATATTGGCGCGGTAGCTATGAGGCTTCTGACAAAATTGATGAATAAAGAAGAAGTAGAAGGCGATGCCTCAGTCACTCTTCCTCATCGTATAGAAAAACGCCAATCGACAAAATAAAAAACGTCCCGCGGGACGTTTTTTTTATAACTGTAAGGCGTGGCAGTCACTGCTTATGGATCAGATATTCGTGAAGCTAGGGACTTTTGTTGTCAGGCGCCGTTTTGTAGGACCTGATGGGATATAGGCATTTATCCAGGGTTTGAGCATTTTTCTCGGTAATTTCCTGCTTTCTTGGAATCGGCGTATAAATTCCATCAGGGTCATCCCAGTGCTCAGGGAGCCGTACTGGAGATTCCGGCTGCCACTTTGATATCCAGTCAGCTGGCAGGGCTCCGGATGTCTGCCTGTATCCGGCCATTTCCATCCATATCATGGACCATGCTCTTGGAACAACCCTCCAAATATCATAGCCGCCTCCTCCGACAGCAATCCAGCGCCCCCCGCAGTATTCATGTGCCAGCTCATGTGCCAGCCGCGGGATTTCCCTGTAGATGTTCATGGTGGCAGAAAGATGTGTCAAGGGATCATAATAATGAGCATCTGCTCCATTTTGGGTAAGGATCACGTCTGGTTTAAAGTATTCAATAATTTCCCTGAATGCCGTTTTGTAGGAAGCAAGCCACGACTCATCTTCAGTAAATGCGTCTACAGGCATATTAAAGGTATAGCCATAGCCCTGTCCCTGGCCCCGCTCATTGATATTTCCTGTCCCAGGGAACAGATAGCGCCCGGTTTCATGAATGGAAAATGTACAGACGGAAGGATCATCATAGAACGACCATTGCACACCATCACCATGATGGGCATCCGTATCAACGTAAAGCACCCTTGCATTGTATTTCTTTTGAATGTATTTAATGGCAACAGAGCTGTCATTGTACACGCAAAAGCCTGAAGCCTTGCCGCGGAAGCCATGGTGGAGTCCTCCGCCAAGATTTAAGGCATGAAGCGATTTTCCTGACATCACATAATCTGCAGCAGTCAGTGTGCCGCCAACCAGCAGGGCGGATGCTTCGTGCATCCCTGGAAAGATGGGTGTATCCTCGGTTCCAAGACCATAGCTATCTGCACGGTCCCCGGAAAGCTTGCCTTGGCCGGCCGTTCTGACAGCGTTTACAAAGGATGGGTCATGGATGAGCATTAATTCTTCATCTGTCGCCATTCTCGGCTTTACGATATCTTCTTCTTTGATGGCATGCTGTTTTTTTAATAAATCCAGGGTAATCCCCAGTCTTTTTTGGTCGAAAGGATGGCCTTCTTTGAATTTATAGGCAAGAAGATCATCGGAATAAACGAATACGGCTTCTTTTTTCATAATGGCAGCTCCTGCTGCATGGTCCAAAGAACTAAATAGCCTTCTTTTTGCAATTCTTCTGCAATAGCAAAAGGGTTCATGGTTTGAACACGGATAACAAGGATTTTATGTGTTTCATCATCAGCGGGATAAACGAGCAAACTGTGTATATTGACTTTTCTTTTCTTGAATATGCCTGAAATCGTATGAAGCACCCCTGGCTTGTCCGGAATCTGAACTTCAATTTGCGAGCCAGGCTTATTGGCGCCTGTAAGCTCGACATAAGAGTGAAGCAAATCGGTGCCAGTGACAATGCCCACTAGCTTTTTCCCTTTTACAATGGGAAGGCAGCCTATGCTGTTTTCACAAAAAACAGCTCCAATTTCTTCGACGAAATCAAGCGGATGGCCTGTAATCAACTCTTTTTTCATAATCAGGCTCAGCGGCTTTTGAAGGTCTTCTTTAAACTCCTCTGTCCGGAATATGGAAGGGGCAGCATCACGTATATCCCGGTCACTTACAAGACCAATTAAATGAAAGTCATCATCTACAATCGGAATATGGCGGATTTGTTTTTCCTTGATCAGGGTTATGGCACGGTGAATCGTATCATTTTCGGTAAGCACGGTGAGATTTGTTTTCATGATTTTTTCAACAATCATATTTTGTTCCTCCTCCTCTGATTCCCGTCAATACATAAAACGATTCATGAATCTCAAACGGTCAAACTTCTGAATAGATTCGCTGTCCACTCTTTTTCCAATCCGGGCCATCAGACAATTTGCAGGGTGCGAACTGATTTCAGGATCGTCTGTCGCATAATAGACCAGGCCTCCTGCACTCATCATTTTTTCCATGACTTTGCGGTAGTCCCATACATTCAGTCCTGTTCCCTTTAAATCCCAATGCCAGTAATACTCTGTGGTAATGATGATGAAGTCCTCCATAGCATCATCCATCATAGAAACCTTGAGCATATTTTTTCCGGCCGAAACACCCCGGAATTCCGGTATGACTTCGACCGCACCAAGCTCAATCAAATCTTCCATTTCTATTTCCGACCATCTTTCAAGCGGGTCAGGATATAAATAAGTGACATAGCCCACAATCGTGTTTTGGTGGCGGGCAATAATAATCCTGCCCTCTGGCAAATCTGCAATCTCAATTAATGCTTTGTGCTGCTGCGGGGGAGGCCGAAACGCAACCAAATGTTCATGAAATTCATACTTGGCAAGCTTCTCGGATGAAATAGGGCCTTCAATAATCAATGTCCCCTGGCTGGTACCGAGCTCCACGGCATTATAACTTTTTATATGCTCCATTTCTTCACCGCCTCTAGAAAATAGTCTCTTCCATTATACTAAAAAATCAGACAGGGAAGTGTAACTTCCATCTGGGGATGTTTTCTCGCATCCGCGCTGATGAAAAATTTTATACTGGCCTTTACGGGCTGCTATACCCTTTTAGCGTTCATCGATTAAAGCTTAGTGCCTGCTGGCCGCTGGTGGGGGTTAAAGCATACATTCTTCTGCTATAACTAATCTGCTGCTTTTCACAGAACTGCCTTTTCATTCTATGATTATATCAAATCTTGTCGATAGATTGGCTAATACATTTCCTGAAAAAGGAAAGGATGAATATTTAAAAAATTGAGAATAAAAGTTTTCTATACTATAATAAAGAAGTAAAGTCGAATAGAGGGGGAGTATGTTGTATGAAAGTGGAAGCGCTGCCAGTAATGGAAGGCCATTTTAATCTGCAAAATTACGATGAAACGTATAAGCAGTTTGATTGGGCTGAAACAGAAAAGGAATTTACATGGTCTGAAACAGGAAAAGTGAATTTGGCTTATGAAGCCGTCGACCGCCACGCAGAATCAGCTAAGAAAAATAACATTGCCCTTTACTACAAAGACGAAAAAAGAGACGAGAAGTATACATTTAAGGAACTGAAAGATTACACAAATAAAGCGGCAAATATTTTGACAGAATATGCTGGTGTAAGTAAGGGCGACCGCGTCTTCATTTTTATGCCGCGTTCTCCTGAGCTGTATTTTGCGCTGTTAGGGACCATTAAAGCGGGAGCGATTGTCGGCCCGCTGTTTGAGGCCTTCATGGAAGGCGCTGTCAAGGACCGGCTGCAGGACAGCGAAGCAAAGGTCCTGATTACGACGCCTGAGCTGCTTCCTCGTGTACCGGTGGGTGAATTGCCGGATTTAAAGCATATTTTCCTTGTGGGGGAAAATATTGCCGAAGAAGAAAATGTTTATGACTTTAATAAAAAGATGAAGGAAGCTGACAAACGTTTTGAAATAAAGTGGGTGGATCGTACAGACGGACTGATTCTGCATTACACCTCCGGCTCCACTGGAAAGCCAAAAGGAGTTTTGCATGTTCATAACGCAATGATCCAGCATTACCAAACTGCCAAATGGGTTCTTGATCTGCAGGATGGGGATGTATACTGGTGCACAGCTGATCCAGGGTGGGTAACAGGAACATCATATGGAATCTTTGGCCCTTGGCTTGCTGGAGCTTCCAACGTGATTGTGGGAGGCCGGTTTAAGCCTGAATCATGGTATAAAACAATCGAGGATTTCGGTGTCACAGTCTGGTATAGTGCACCGACTGCCTTCCGCATGCTGATGGGCGCAGGCGATGAAATCGTCAAGCGGTTCGATCTCAGCTCACTGCGGCATATCCTGAGCGTAGGCGAGCCGCTCAATCCGGAAGTGGTCCGCTGGGGGATGAAGGTATTTAATCTAAGGATTCATGATACATGGTGGATGACTGAAACAGGCGCACAGGTAATCTGCAATTACCCAAGTATTAAAATTAAGCCGGGTTCCATGGGGAAACCGATTCCGGGAGTCAAGGCTGCCATCGTTGATGACCAGGGCAATGAACTGCCGCCGCACCGCATGGGCAATTTGGCCATCAAAAAGGGCTGGCCATCGATGATGCATACCATCTGGAACAATCCGGCTAAGTATGAATCTTATTTTATGCCTGGTGACTGGTATGTTTCGGGGGATTCAGCGTATATGGATGAAGAAGGCTATTTCTGGTTCCAGGGCCGTGTGGATGATGTGATTATGACTTCAGGTGAACGTGTCGGTCCATTTGAAGTGGAAAGCAAGCTGGTGGAGCATCCTGCCATTGCAGAGGCTGGCGTAATTGGAAAGCCTGATCCTGTACGCGGAGAAATCATTAAAGCCTTCATTGCGCTGAGAGACGGATATGCGGCAAGTGATGAGCTAATAGAGGAAATCCGCCAGTTCGTTAAAAATGGACTCGCCGCACATGCTGCACCCCGCGAAATAGAATTCCGGGATAAGCTTCCTAAAACAAGGAGCGGCAAAATCATGAGACGTGTTCTTAAGGCCTGGGAGCTTGATCTCCCTGCAGGAGACCTGTCCACAATGGAAGATTGAACACAGAAAAGCATCCCGGCTGATTTGCCGGGATGCTTTTTCTATTCTTTATTATCGCTGCTTTTTGGTTTCTTTGGTTCCACAGGTTTTGTTTCACCCGGTTTAGGATCTTTTTTTGTTTCTTTTACTTTATTTTCTTCTTTCTTCGAATCATCTTTAGGGGATGTATCTTTTACTTTGTCTTCTTGTTTCTTTGGTTCATCTTTTTGTTTTGTATCTTTTTGCGGGCTCGCATCCCCAATACTGACGGTGTTGGAAGGAGCGGATTCATTTCCGGCAATATCCACCGCAGTTATATAGTACGAACCGCTTCCGCCGCTGTAGGAAAGCGAGCTTCCAGCCTTGATGCTGCCGGTTTTTTGGCCGTATTTATAAATTCTGTAGCCAATCACATCGGATTCCGGATGGCTGCTCCAGACAATGGAGCTGCCGCTTGTGCCGATAGAAGGGGCGGATGGAGTTGAGCCGTTATCCTGCAATGAATCTACAGCAGTCCCTCCATCTCCTTTTGGCATGAGCGAGCCAGGATCTTTTACATATTTGCCTCCCAATTTTTCATAATAATCGGGATTAATGATGGTACCTGTACTGACAAATTCATCTGGCGTAGAAGAAAGGGCCGCATACTGTTTATTGCCAATCTGGACATATCTGGTTTCAATAAGGCTGCTGTCCGATTTGTCCGGCAGGAAATTGGCATTAAATAAATCGGTTGCACCTTCCTTAGAACTTTCACAGACACTTGCAGGAAGCATGCCGCCTTTTCCGCAGACAGGCCGTCTTACAATACCGCCTGGCATTTCAAACCTTTTTTCAGGGTCGATCAGGCTTGGCTTGACTTTATAAGCGGCATTCATTAACTCAGCCCATAAATAGAGATTCCGCTTATTATATTCAAGTCCCTTATAATACCCTTTCAGTGACTTTGGAGTATCATAGCCAATCCATGTGCCGAATGTAACATTGGGATTCGTAGCTACGAACCAGGCATCATGATAATCCTGTCCGGTTCCTGTCTTCCCGGCCCAGTCTGATGAAAAGGCAAGACGGTTATTCACGGATGCAGCCGTGCCTTTATTTACTACATCACGCATCATATCAAGTGTGAGATAAGCAGTCTGCGGTGTGAACACCTTAACAGGTTTTACTTTATGCTTATAAATGACTGTTCCGTCTTTCGTTGTAATTTTGTCAATCATATAGGCATCAACAAAATTGCCAGAGTTGGCAAAAGTAGAATAGGCATTCACGTTTTCCTCAACTGTTACGCCTCTTTGCATGGCACCCAATGCCATGGATGGATTGGTGTAATCATCTTTTGTCAAAGAAGTGAAGCCCATTTTTTCCAGATAGCTGACTGGACGGGTGTTGATGATGTCCATATAAAATTTTGCTGCAGGCACATTATAAGATTGCGCGAGTGCATGGCGGGCCGTTGTTAGACCGCTAAAGCCTCCTCCGTAATTCCCGGGAGCCCAGCTGCCAAAGGACATCGGAACATTGGCAACAGGTGAAGCTGGAGATATTTTCCCTAGTTCAATGTTGGGTCCGTACACAAGCAGCGGCTTCATTGTTGATCCGTTAGGCCGCAGTGCAGCAGTGGCATGATTGGTTTGTTCTCTTTTATAATTTCTTCCGCCGACAAAGCTGAGAATTTTACCTGTTTTATTTTCAATCAGCATAGCTCCTGTTTCTACAGGCTCTGTTACTGTTTTGAGTTTTTTTGTTTCAGGATCTTTGACTTCCTCTTGCTTGTCATATCCGTAATATGGATAATTGTTTTTCACCTTTTGCATAGTGTCGTACATTTTCTTGTTTATCGTCGAGTATATTTTATACCCGTTTTGACGGAGATTCCGGCTTGCCAGTGTAGTGTATTGCTGATTAAGGTCTTTATCTTTCTTTAAATCACTTTCTGTGTAGCCATCTTTTTTTGCGAGTATCACTGAAAGGATATCAATGGATCTCTTTTCAATTTCATAGGTTACCCATGGATACCTCTTCGAAGGGGACGGAACCGGCCCGATGAAATCTTTTACAAGATTATATTTTAGGGCATCTTCATATTGCTTCTGGGTGATATAATTTCCGTCGCGCATCCTTTTCAGAACCGTTTTCATCCTCAGAATCCCCGGATCCAGATTCTCCTTCAGCTTGCCTTGCTGTGTATATGGCGTATAGCCGAATGGATTTTTGGGAAGGCCTGCAATAAAAGCAGCCTGAGGGATGTTCAAATCACTGGCATTCTTGCCGAATAAGCCTTTTGCAGCTGATTGAACACCGGCAATATTATGTCCTGAGGAATTCCTTCCAAAGGTAGAAACATTAAGATACGTTTGAAGGATTTCTTTTTTGCTGAAGAATTTTTCCAGGCGCAGTGCAAGCAGGATTTCCTTTGCTTTACGGTCAAAAGAAACCTCATTCGTTAAAATCTGATTCTTAACAAGCTGCTGTGTCAGCGTGCTTCCGCCAGACTGGACGGAGGAGTTGGTCATTTCCTGGAAAATGGCTCTCATCAGCGCTTTTGGAACGACTCCATGATGTTCATAAAAATACTCATCCTCTGTTGCTACCACAGCATCTGATAAGTATTTGGAAACATGGTCAAGGGTCACTTGTTCGCGTTCGAGGTCTGAATTCAGCTTTCCTAAATATGTATTGTTCGCGAAGTATAATTCAGAGGTCTCTTCATAGTTGTAAATGTCCTTTTTAAGCTCTGCTTTTGGGCGGACAGGCTCATCCTTAACGAGAGCAGCGAAATATCCTGCACCGGCTCCCCCTGCAAAACAAAACCCAAGAACACCGATTATAATCAGTAAGAGCATTAAATTCCAAATGACTTGATAGGTAATTCGTGAATATCTCTTTGTATTTTTGCTTTGGAGGAAACCTGTCAGCTTGCTCCAAAACGAAGGTGATGCATCTTGATTATTTTTCATTATCATACCCCCTGAAATCACATACATTATAGCATAGAACAGGTATAGAAAAGGCTTTCTTTAGATATTTTTCAGAAAACTGCCCGCGTGCAATTGACAAGCTGCCTGTGAATGTGATAAAAATTCATTATCTAAATATTTATTTTTGAAACGCTATGATAGGAATGAGTAGTGAAACAATCCCTGTATTCAGAGAGCCGGTGGCTGGTGGAAACCGGTACATATTGTTTGATGAATTACCTCCTTGAGCATCTGCTGTGAACCATACAGGCTAGCGGCAGGCGGATTGCGGCCGTTATCCGTATTAAGCGGAGGACAGGAGTGTCCTCAAGTTGGGTGGTACCGCGAACTTATTCGTCCCTTCATTTATTTGAAGGGGCGTTTTTATTTGGATTTTTTTGAAATCAAAGGAGGATATAACATGGAATTGCTTAAAGATTTGGAATGGAGAGGCATTATTTATCAGCAAACAGACGAAGAAGGCCTGAAAGCCCTATTGGATAATGAAAAAATAGGCTTATATTGCGGGGTGGATCCAACCGCAGACAGCATGCATATTGGCCACTTGCTTCCTTTCCTGACACTGCGCAGGTTCCAGCAGCACGGACATCGCCCGATTGTCCTTGTGGGAGGCGCGACAGGCCTGATTGGCGACCCGAGCGGCAAAAGCGAGGAACGCAAGCTGCAGACGCTTGAAACGGTCCTTTATAATGCGGACAGCATTAAGGGGCAATTGGAAAAGATTTTTGAATTCGAAGGTGAAAATGGAGCCGTTATGGTGAATAACTATGACTGGATCGGAAAAATAGATATAGTGACATTTTTGCGGGATTACGGGAAATACATCGGCATTAACTACATGCTTGCAAAAGACACGATAGCTTCGCGCCTTGAAACAGGGATCTCTTTTACAGAATTCACTTACACCATTATTCAGGGAATGGATTTCAACCATTTATATGACCATAATGGCTGCAGGCTGCAAATTGGCGGAAGCGATCAGTGGGGCAATATCACAACAGGCCTTGAGCTGATAAGGAAAATGCATGATGAAGGCGCAAAAGCCTTCGGAATGACGATTCCTTTAGTAACAAAAGCGGATGGAACGAAATTCGGAAAAAGCGAGGGAGGATCTGTCTGGCTGGATCCCGAGAAAACGACTCCATATGAATTCTATCAATTCTGGATTAACACAGCAGATGCAGATGTTGTTAAATACCTGAAATTCTTTACCTTCCTTTCTCACGAAGAGATTGAAACCCTTGAACAGGCTGTCGAAACCGAACCGCATTTAAGAAAGGCTCAAAAGACACTTGCAGAGGAAATGACACGCATGATACACGGAGAAGAAGCACTCCAGCAGGCCATTAAAATCTCTGCTGCCCTATTCAGCGGTGAGGTTAAGAATTTAACTGCAGACGAAATCAAACTGGGCTTCAAGGATGTCCCAAGCTATGAAAGAAACAGTAAAGACGAAATCAGCTTAGTGGATTTGCTGGTTGACGCTAAGATCTCTCCATCTAAGCGCCAGTCACGCGAAGATATCCAAAACGGGGCCATTTCCATCAATGGCGAAAAAGTAACAGACCTTCAATATATGGTATCGGAAAGTGATGCAATAGAAGGGCAATTTACATTGATCCGCCGCGGGAAAAAGAAATATACACTTATTAAATAAGGATGTAGAAGAGCATCAAATACTCCATAGAAAAAGCCGGCCTTGTTGTTAAGGGCCGGCTTTTCTTAAAGCTCCCTATAAACAAAGCTGACGAATTTGGTTGTCTAAATTATGGCCAAAGCAAGGATTATGAATGGGGGCGGGTTGAATTTACTTTTTATAAAGCTGTTTTCGGAAACTCTTGTTTCTCCAAAAATGAACGGCTTCGGGAATAATGAGGAGTCAGTAAGCGGGATTAACTGCTATTTAATTTGCTGGAATTTTAGTTTGTGAAGAATTATGTTTAAACTAAATAGTTGAAGATCCAGCTGCTATTCTTGGGAGCTTTTTTTATTGATCTAAAGGGCGGAGGATGATTGTAGAATCTTTTATAAACTGAAGAATTAAGTGAAAACTTTGCGGGGAGTATACAAATTGGATGAAAAAGAGAGGCAAGCATTTTACAAGTGCTTACCTATTAAAACCTCATCCAGAGAAATGATTTTATGTATTAACTCTTTATCCGAATCTACAACACCTATAACAATTTGATTATCTTCTGATATTGTCGCATATCTGAAATGTTCATCCTTATTAATGTGTAAAGCTGTTACCTGTTTTGCCTCCATCTTCGCAAAGACACTTTCTGTGTACTCAAGTGGCAGAAAGTCATCAATTCCTTCAGCTGGTCTTCCAACCCATTTAAACAGGAAATCTTTGATTGCAAATTGCTCTATCATCGAAAATTTTTTCTTGAATATTAGTTTATCAGCGGTTACTGTTTTCAGCCTAATCACTCCTCATATAGTAAGTAAAGTTTATACTTTCAAAATCCTAACATCAACTGTATTACGGTGACAGAATGTTTACATTTTGATTTCGTCGAAGACTTGGCTGCTAGGCACCTGTTTTATTCCACTAAAGGGTCAGGATAGTTCAACAAGGAAAATGGAGTAAGTATAACGAAATAGTAATTATGTAATTCCTAGGGAGTGGGGGAAAAGTGATTAATGCAGTGATTTTTGATTTAGATGGAACTTTATTAAATAGGGATGCTTCAGTACTAAAATTTATTGACGGACAATATGAAAGATTAAATAAATGGATAGGACATATACCGAAAGAGAGATACACTTCAAGGTTCATAGAGTTAGATTGTCGAGGTTATGTCTGGAAAGATAAAGTATATCAGCAATTAGCTGGTGAATTTGATATTACAGGGATAACTTGGGGAGATTTGCTTCAAGATTACCTAAGCCAATTTAAGAATTGTTGCGTCCCATTTCCAAATCTTATTAGCATGTTAGAAAAATTACGAAGTAACAATCTTGTTCTAGGAATGATTACAAATGGAAAAGGACAATTTCAGATAGATAATATAAGGGCTTTAGGTATTAAAAAGTATTTTGAAACGATATTAGTATCTGAATGGGAAGGAATTAAAAAACCTGATCCTCAAATATTTAAGAGAGCCTTAGAGCAACTGAATGTTTCACCTAATGAAAGTATATTTGTTGGCGATCATCCAAAAAATGATGTGAACGCTGCTCGAAATGTAGGGATGAAGGCAATTTGGAAAAAAGATTTTCAATGGAACAATGTCGAAGCAGATTTTATAGTAGATGATTTGGCGGAATTACCTTTAATCATTGAAAATTTAACACAATCTAATATTAAATCTTCTTGAACTAGCAGGTGCAATATTTCAATAACGAAGTGTCGCTATTTTCTTATAGAGCTAAAGGGGGAGGTTAGCTTGAAGAGGGAAAAGCGAGTATCTGGTATTATTTTTATAATGAACAGTAAAAGCGAGGTGCGGAAAATGGAAAGTAAATCTTTACTAAAGGAAAATTTACGTCAACTGGAAGAGAAGTTGTTAAAACCAGAAATTCGTACATCTCAAAAAGAGCTTAATAATTTACTTGCAGACAATTTTTTTGAATTTGGAAGTTCTGGTAAAGTCTTGTACAAAGATGAGGGTATTAGTGAAAAAGGAATAGGTGAGGTAAAGATGAAGTTGAGTGATTTTGAAATTCATCCATTGTCTGAAGAAATAGTGTTAACTACCTACCGAATTTTTAACGAAGTAAAAAAACAACATTCATTGCGAAGTTCAATTTGGAAATTTAGTGATGGAAGATGGAAAATGTTCTTTCACCAAGGTACAAGAACAATCCTGCGCTTTAGTTATTTAATGAACTGCCTAGAAAATAAACTTTTGTAATTTAGTAAACGAGACAATACTTAATAAGATGCAGCTCATTCATTTTTAAAAAAGGGAGAGCGCCTGATTCATTGATCTATTGTAGGAGAGTGGACTGGATTAAGATGCTTCAGGTTCTTGCAACGTAACGGTGTATCCTCTGCTGTCTTTATTTATCGAAGTAGTCTTCGCCTAGGTCATCATACAATTCTTTTCGTGTTAAGAGATAATAAGCTATTCTCATCATGGCATGAGCGGCGACAATTCCTGTTCGCTTCTTACCCTTTCGTGATGCTGTACGCCGATACGTGCTTCAGGGTAATTTTTTGATCCTCTTACAGAATGAGCTGCTTCTGTGAATGCTGATCTCAAATGTTTGTCTCCTTTTTTGGTTTTAGCTGATTTTCTTTTCTTGGTGTGCCTTCAAAAGTATAACTTGGAAGAACAAATGTTTTATTAAGAAGTTCTTGACTCCTATTAGCTGGTTTAGTTAAAGAAGGAGGGCTGATACATAAGCCTTTTTTTCTTCAGCTAAGCGGCAGGTTAATGGGAAAAGAGAGATGATAATCTATCTCTCTTTTATGTGCGTCTGACTCCTTATGGAATTTGTAGGATAAATTTCAAAAGAGTCTGGAATTATTTGTGTCGACTGGTAGAGCAATTCAGATACAGTTACACATTTATACCCTCTATCGTATAAAAACTCCAAAATGTTATCTAATACAATAACGGTTTGAGAAGTCTGAGTATATTCACTGCCATGCCAATCATGAAAGAGAATGATATTACCTGGTTTTACTCCTTTTGTTATATTGTTATAAATTTGACTGGCGGGTGGATTTGCCCAATCACGAGAGTCCTGACCCCATGACCATAAAACGACATCTTTTCCGTTTTTTAAAGCAGTATTAATAATTAAATCATTATAAAAACCACCTACTGGGCGATAAAGGGTCGGTTTTAAACCAACTGAGTTCTTTATAATTTTATCTGTTTCTTCTAATTCTGATGATAGTTTTGCTGATGTAATATTTCCGTAAATATGATGATATGTATGATTGGCAATTTCGTGTCCTTCTTTTACTTCCCGTTTTAATAGTTCAGGAAATCTTATTACTTTATTACCAGCTACAAAAAAGGTGGCTTTAGCATCATATTTAGCTAATATATCAAGTATTTGCGGGGTGAAAAACGGATGAGGTCCATCATCAAAAGTAATGGCAACTAATTTTTCCTTTGTGTTAACTTCCCAAATAACATGTCCAGTTTTTTCATATTCCTCCCGACTTTTAATGGATGCGGACACATTTATTTGAAAGGAGAAGAAAGGAATCAATAAAAGGAAGATAAAAAACAATATTTTTTTCATTGGACACACTCCTCATTTAACGGCTTGATTTATGATGCCCTTATTAAGATATTTAATGAAAAACATGAAATAAAAGTGCAAGGGTTGCAGGTCAAGGTGTCATTCTGGCAGCTTTTTTTAAAATACTAAAGTTCAAGTTGCTTGAAGAAGAATGCATTCAGGGTACTTTGATAATCAAGATATAGACCTAAAAGTCTAAAAAGGGGTTATTAATAATTGCATTTCAGGGAGGATAATTATGACTTTTGAAGAGTTAACTGAAAAAAAACCAACGATTGAATGGAAAGAAAGAATGAATGAAGGTGATGATCTATTTACATCTGAAAATATAGATGCAGCTGATACTGTTCTGGATTCATACATCAATAGCCTAAAAGAAGAACTGACAGAAAATCCAACTGAAGAAGAAATAGTGGAATGTGTAAAAAGTGTTGTAATAAGATTAAATGAACTAAATGAGAAATATGATGACTTTATTGAAACAATGGAGAGAGAAGACCTATGTGAGTTTATTACAGAAGCAGCACGCATATCGGGTTTGGAATCGGATGATGATATAACTGAAGAGTGGAGAGAATGGTGAAATTTAAAAACCATGTATGCACTGGAATAATTCATCCCTAAAATAATAAAAAAAGGCAGCAATTTTATACATCGAAAGCCTTCTTTTTTATGCAAGTGCAACAGAAATATTTACGATAGCTGCTCTATTTTTTCGAATAGGCTCTTTTCTTAAAGATTGTTGTTTATTTAATTTGTTATGTGATGCGTTCCCATTGTCAAGTCAGGTTGATTGGAGCGTAAGGTGCGAGACTCCTGCGGGATGAGCAGAATAGGTGAGACCCCGCAGGCGCAGCCGAGGAGGCTAACCGGCTGCCCCGCGGAAAGCGAGCATCCTGTAGCGGAAATCAACCCCTTGTTCCATAGCAGGGGAAGAATACATACATCTGCAAAGCTGAAAACAAACAAAAAACCCTAGAACCATTGATAAATCAAGGTTTCTAGGGTTTTTTTCTACGCTATTTACAAAGCGTATTAATTAACGAGAGTAGAATTCAACGATAAGAGCTTCGTTGATTTCAGCAGGCAATTCAGAACGTTCTGGTAAACGAGTGAAAGTACCTTCTAATTTCTCAGCGTCAAAAGATAAGAAGTCTGGTACGAAGTTTGTAGACTCAACAGCTTCTTTAACGATATCAAGGTTACGTGATTTTTCACGAACACCGATTGTATGTCCAGCTAATACTTTGAAAGATGGAATATCAACGCGGCTTCCGTTAACAGTTACGTGACCGTGGTTTACAAGCTGGCGAGCCTGACGGCGAGTGCGAGCAAGACCAAGGCGGTAAACAACGTTATCAAGACGTGATTCAAGAAGAACCATGAAGTTTTCACCGTGTTTACCTTGTAATTTTCCAGCTTTATCGAATAATGAACGGAATTGACGTTCGTTAACACCGTACATGTGACGAAGCTTTTGCTTTTCCTGTAATTGCATTCCGTATTCGGAAATTTTCTTACGTTGGTTAGGACCGTGTTGTCCTGGAGCGTAAGGGCGTTTTTCTAATTCTTTACCAGTACCTGTTAGGGAAATTCCTAAACGACGGGATAATTTCCAGCTTGGGCCAGTATAACGAGCCATGAATGACTCCTCCTCTTATGTTTTTATTTTGGTAAAATAAAAACCGTTGTGACATCACAAGTAAGACCATTTTGTTTTCATGCACCTTCGCCCTAGCAGCAGAGGGTTACGAGATGCACCTCTTAAGAGGAACAAAATGAGAACATAAATGCTTTCACATAGGCTGCAATATTTTACACAAAGAGTATTATATAATTTATTATTGGGAGAGTCAAGCGGAATTCTGAATGTGAAAAGCAATAACGCGGATTGAAGATGAGAAGCAGAGAATAAAGTAGGTCATTTTACCTTGATTATAAGAAAAAATTTACAAAAATAAGAGTTGCATCAAAAATTATAGAAGTAATTTCAGCATGCAGGGTTTATAATGGATGTAAGAATATTCCGCATAGTAATTTCATGCGTATCAAACATTGATGGTATTTTTTGATAGGTCTTATAGATCAGGTCTTTTGAACTTTAAAAGTGCAGGCGTGAAGCTGAAGCGCCAATATAGGGATGATAGTGATGAAATATGACACAAACCAACTTCTTTATAATTTAAAATCTTTATTTTTTGACTATATGGAGTATACAGAAGGCCATATTCTTTTTTATGGTGAATTCTTTGAAAAAATGCTTGCCTGTATCCATGATGCATTGGATGCAGCAGAGGTTGCCTACTTTAAATATGATGAATGGAAACAGCTTTTATTCATAGAAGCATCTACAAGCGCCATTACGGAGGCAAGCGCCGGGTTTCCCTGTGATGAACAGGCATTGTCTGAATTGGGGACGGCCCTTTATTCATATAATAATGAATCTGTGAAAGAGCTTGCTGTATTTGAAGCGATCCTGCCGATCTCAGATGGGGGCAGAATCATTGGGGTCCTGGCAATAAAGGAAAAACAAAAGGGATCTTTAAAGGAAATTGGCTGTGAAGAAGCTAAAGAAATTGCACATGAATTCAAAAAATTAATCAAGACATCTTTAAGCTTTTTCAAATTGGCCAAAAAGGAAAGACGCAATAAACAATTATTGAGTGTCACTCAAAGAATTCACTCCTCTATGAGCATGGATGCTGTTCTTAGTGAAGTAATCAATACATTGCAAGAAGTCTATCCTTCCTTAACGTATTATTTGCTGATATCCCATGATATTGTAAACCGCAAAAATCTTCCTATTAAGGATTTGGAGTATGACAGCGAGAATGCCGCTGCTCTTCAATGCTATGTGACAGGAACGATTCAAATGGAGGATTATCTGGCAGAAAAGAAGTCCATTCTTTATGCTCCTCTAAATGGAAAGCAGGGAGTTTACGGCGTACTGCAGATAATAGCTCCTCATGCCCTGGTTTTCCCGAAAGCTGAAATCGAGTTTATTACAATGCTTGCAGATGCTGCAGGGGGAGCTATGGAAAACGCCCAGCTATATGAACAGTCAAAGCGTGTGATAGCGGATTTGCAGCTTATTAACGAAACCTCTCACCGGTTAAACTCCAGTTTGAGGCTGAGTGAAACGATGAGCTATATGAAGCAGCAGATCATGAAGTCTTTTAAGGCAGATGAAACAGGATTTATCCTCGTGCAGGCAAATGGCGAGGTTAATTACCTCGATGGCAGTACCGATTTCTTCCATACAAAAGAATCTGATTTATACATATCGTACCTGAAGGAAAAAATAAATGCGGATAAAGAAGCCTTGTTCATTGGTGACCTCAGCCTTCAGCTGGCAGATGAGGATATTATGTATCCGTCATTGATGGCAGTACCGATGATGGCAAGTGATAGTTTGAAAGGATTTGCGGTTGTTCTTCATAAAAAGCCCTACAATTTTTCCTTCGAAATGTTTAAATTGCTTCAGTCCCTCATCCATCATTCAAGTCTTGCTGTGGTGAATTCCATGCTTCGCGAAGAACTGGAAAAAATGGTCATTACAGACCATCTGACAAAGCTGTACTCCAGAAGTTATTTGGATGAAAAAATTTATCACTCCATGGAAAATGATGAAGAGGGAACGTTTATCCTTATCGATATTGATGATTTTAAGGTAGTGAACGATACGTATGGGCATCAGGTGGGCGATGATATTTTAATTCAGGTCGCAAAACTGATTAACTGCAATATCCGCGAAACGGATATCGGAGCAAGGTGGGGCGGGGAAGAGCTTGCAATCTATTTGCCGAAAGTTTCCCTGGATGCTGGTGTAAGGATTGCCGAGCGGCTCCTGAAAAGAGTCGGCGAATTGTCCAGTCCCCGCATCACGATCTCCTGCGGGGTATCTTATTGGACCAACTCTGCGTCTGATAATGCCAATGCATTGTTTAAGCGGGCTGACGAGGCTTTATATATGGCAAAGAGCTCCGGCAAAAACAAGGTGCTGGTCCAGGAGGACGGGCATTGTAAAGCGGAACTTTGAATGGGCTAATCATGAAAAGACGCAGCAAAACCAGGATTGGCCAAAATGGAAAGAAGCCGTATCTAATC
>NZ_MLYQ01000034.1:0-34942 GCF_001866725.1 Bacillus sp. MUM 13 | reverse complement strand
ATGCAGTACGTCATTAACAACATACTAAATTATCTTGAGGGTATGAAGTATTAAACAATTAATAAAAAATTTATAGATAGCAAACAACGAGGGCAAATAAGCTCTCGTTGTTTGTTTATTTAAACCTTTTAATCCAACCTTAAACCAAACTATTTGTAAACTCTTATACATAGGAGTTTACAACGAAAACGAGAGGTCTTATACTCGTTTTACAAAAAAAGGAAGGGGTGTCACATTGGAAAAGGTTTTTGGTTATGTTCGTGTTTCAACTGAGACACAAGCTGAAAAAGGTTATGGGAAAGATGTGCAAGAAAATGCTATCATGGAGCATTGCAAGGCAAACGGACTAGAGCTTGTTGAGGTTTTTCAAGATTTGGGTGTGAGTGGAACTCTAATTGACCGAGATGGACTTACTGACTTGATGTCTGCTCTTTCAGAGGGTGAAGTAAAGCGAGTTATTGTAATGAATACAAGCCGTTTATGGCGAGCAGATAATGCTAAGGTGATGATTAAACGGCAACTGATGAAAGCTAATGCTGAAGTGAATAGTGTAGAGCAACGTACATATTCCATCTATGATAAGGATCCTAATGACTTTCTAATTAATGGAATGATGGAACTGCTAGACCAATATGATCGCCTAAGCATTAACATGAAGCTGGCAAAAGGCAGACGTCAAAAAGCTAAGGGTGGAGTCAAAGCTTGTGGTAATGCTCCTATAGGTTACAAATGGAAGCATGAAGGAGTGAAAAAGCCATTTGTGGTGATCGATGAAGAGAAAGCACCAGTAATTAAAGAAATATTTAAGCAATACTTAGAGAACAAGTCACTTTCAAAGGTTCAGGGTTACTTGAAAGAACATGGATATAAAACACAACAGGCAAAAGACTTTTCAACTATGGCAATTAGAAATATACTGACCAACCGTTTTTATTTAGGAGAGGTAAGGCATTCTGATTTAATCGTAAAAGGCAGCCATGAGCCATTAATAAATAGAATTATATTCGGAAAAGTACAATCTCAACTGATAAGGAACAAACGAAAGGGGGCATAAGTAATTGAAACCAGACATTAAGAAAATGAAAGACCTACCTAGGAAATCTTCAAAAGGCTATTTGGAATTAATGTATCTTGCACTTAAAATGTTAGGAGAGGATTAGATGGAGACTAACAATATTCTTAGACTATTTGATGATTTTATAGTGGCTCCAGGATTTAACAGATCTGACATATCTAAATGGTTTAATACCAATAAGCATAAAGGGATTAATAGAGGAGTTTATGCAATATTAAATTATAAACTTGAAATACTATATATTGGTTCATCAATAGATTTACAGAAAAGACTTCCTCACCATCTTTACCAAGGAAAACTTAATGGGTATTTTCAAGAAGTATTACTTATTGGTATCAAGTACGTAGAAGGTGATGTTACTGTCCTCGAAAGGAAATATATTAGAGAACTAAAGCCAAAACTTAATAAGTATAGGTATGATTATTGAAAATTTTATATTTCTAAAGCATCAGCTCTCCTTTTAATTAGTAGAAAGTTGATGTTTTTTTTTATGCCAAAACCAAAATTCCATTAATTTCAATTTAAAAAAATAGATACGTTTCCAATAAGTTATATGTACTGACAAAATACGTACGAGATTGGTTGCTATGAACTTTTTATCCTTACACCATAATTACCCTTTCGTTTGCGTTTTTATTGTCAAAATGAAGTATCTCGTGGCGAAAATAACGGATATAAAGATAAGGCTTAATGAAGGAATACTTCTTTGTAATTAAGTACTTAATCTATCAACCAATAACCACTTATAACTTACAAACTTAAAAAACTTGTCACCTTAAATCAAAAATTAAGGAGATGAGCTCATTGTTATTAGCAAGTGTAAAGTTAGACAAATTGGTTTTAGAATATGCCAATATACCTCTAAACTTTTTCAATGCCTTAGAGGAAGAAGGTGAAATTAGTAATATTAAGAGTATCGAGGGTTTCCATTATCACCGTTGCTTGCAAATAAGCAAAAAAAGTGAAGCATATTTAAAGCTTTATTACCAATCAAAATATGAAATTTGGAAACCAGTGGGGAAACTTCGCATAGAAACACATCCCAAATATTTAAGTGAATTTTCAACATTACTTAAAAAACTAAAAGAAATAAGTAGAGATATCCACTTCATATCTACGGATGTTGCTTTTGATATTCCGCTACCTTTAACCAATATATTTGTTACATCAAATACTGGAAGGCAAATGAATATATTTCAAGGCACAAGATATTTTGGTGGTAAAGGTCAACGTGGAAAACATGGATATTGCCGTATATATGATAAAAGGGAAGAGTTAGCAAACAAAGGTATTGTTATTGATGATGAACTAACAAGAGTGGAAATAGTCTATAAACCTACTAAACCACTAAAATTAGAGGAATTATTATTGGAACCTCCATCATTCAATAAATTATACACTGGAACAATAATTAACCTAGACAAACAAGTTACACCTATATATAAAGCTATATTAATTTGCTTGCTGAGCGGTAAGATGGCAATTAGCGAATTTTCTAGACATTATAGAAGAGTTTTAAAAAAACAACTGGATAGCCAAGAGCAAATTAATTTTGACCAAATGCTTCAAAGTGCTTGGATTGAACAGATATCAATAATAAAAGGATTTTTATTGCAATAAAGAGGTGAATTCAAATGAATGAAAATAATGGATTATGTTTATCCAAACACAATGAAGCCGAACTAAAAAAAGAAGAAGCTATCAAGGCTCTTGCACACTTAATAAAAAAATATGCTGGTGAATTATTAAAGGAAAATGACGATATTAAATCTTCCCGCTAGGAGGTATTTAGCAATGGAAAAAAGAGAAAGAGCAGCAATTTATATCAGGGTTTCAACAGAGGAACAAATACAAGGACATTCCCTCGAAGCACAAGAGAGCATGTTAAAAGAATTTGCTGAAAAAAAAGGATATGAAATATACGATGTATATAGCGATGGAGGTTATTCTGGGAAGAATTTTGACAGGCCTGAAATCCAAAGGTTGTTTAATGATCTAATGAACGATAGGATAGATATAATTTTAGTATGGAAAGTTGACCGTCTCTCTAGAAATAATACAGATGTAGTGTCACTGATAGATAATAAATTAACACCAAAAAACAAGAAATTAATAATTACCTCTATTGACATGGATTCATCCTCACCAACAGGGCATATGTTTATTTCTTTACTTAGTACATTTGCACGTTACGAAAGAGCAACTATTATAGATCGAGTTAATGCGGGAATGCAAAAAAGAGCTGAAAAGGGTTACTGGAATGGTGGCTTAATCCTAGGCTATGACTCAGTCGATAAGCAGTTAATTATAAATGAGCAAGAGAGTGCGACAGTGAGGGAAATATTTAAACTTAGGGCGGATGGGAAAGGATATAAATTTATAGTAAATACATTAAATAGTAGAGGTATAAAGACCAAGAAAGGTAAAAAATTTAGCATTCCAGCAATTAAGCTTATTGTGAATAATCATATTTATATAGGTAAGATGGTGTGGAAAAAACATCAAGAATGGAGTGCCAAGAGAAGGTCGGGGAAAATAGAACCTATAATTGTTGATGGTGTTCATGAACCTATCATAGAGCAAGAATTATGGGAAAAGGTACAGGAGATAAACGAGTTCCAAAAGAAATCATTTACTTCTAATAGGAATTTTCATGGTAACTTCTTTTTAGCGGGTTTATTAAAGTGTCCTAAATGTGGTGCGGGCACCGTAATGAGTAAGTCTAAAAAGAAAAATAGTGATGACTATCATCTTTATTATATGTGCCAAGCATACCATAGTAAGGGGAAAGCAGTATGCAGTACGAATTTAATAAAGAAGGAAGAGGTTGAACAAAAAGTGTTAAATGAATTATCATTTTTAGTGAATAATAATGATATTTTTAATGAACTGTTAAATGAACTAAATAGTGATAATAATGAAGTAAATGAGGGGATTAAAGCTGATTTGAAGTTCATCAATAGACAACTAAAAAAGTCATATGATAAGCGATCAAAGTTGGACAATGACTATTTCGAAGGTAATTTAGTAAGTAGCACTTACAATCGTATAATGAGTGATTTGGAAAAGGAAATCGAAAAATTAGAGAGGAGGATAAGGAAATTAGAAAGCGAGATTAATAGAAATGAATCATCAATAAACAAGGATGAAATAATTTATACCCTTAAAAATTTCAATAAATTTTTTGAGATAGTTACTGATGAGGAAAGAAAGCTACTTGTTAGGTCATTAATAAAGGAAATACAAATGGATGAGAACCGGAAGGATGTAAAGGAGATAACCTTCTGGTTTTCTTCTGCCCTAAGTTTACCATCTAATAAAGTAAGCAGAACCGTACCACAAATAGTGATAAATCAGAGAGTGGAAAAAATAGAGGAACCAGCTCGGGTTTAATCCATAAAAATCTAAATATGGGGGGAAGTTTTATCGTATTTGCTCCGCAAGTATTCTTGGTGAATATATATAAAACTAGGTTTAAGAATGGGCCCCCTTTTTACTGTTAAAATATTCAGAAAAAGGTTAAGATAGTGTTGAATAACTTTTAGGAGGTTTTCATTTTGGCAGAGAACAAAGATATCAATGCTTCAAGCGGGCAAGACGAAAAACGTGAAACGTTGACAACGCGTCAGGGCCATCCTGTGACGGATAACCAAAATATCCGGACAATTGGTAATCGAGGTCCAGCCACTCTTGAGAACTATCATTTTATCGAAAAAATTTCCCATTTTGATAGGGAAGAGGTACCCGAGCGTGTTGTGCACGCAAGAGGAACTGGTGCATTTGGTTACTTTGAAACGTACGGAAAAGTTGGAGATGAACCTGTAGAGAAGTACACCCGAGCAAAAGTATTTTCAGGTGCCGGGAAGAAAACACCATTAATGGTTCGCTTCTCAACAGTTGCAGGAGCAAAGGATTCGCCGGAAACAGAACGGGACCCGCGCGGCTTCGCCGTAAAAATGTATACGGAGGATGGCAACTGGGATCTGGTTGGGAACAACCTGAAAATCTTTTTTATCCGTGATGCTATGAAGTTCCCAGATATGATTCATGCGTTTAAAGCTGATCCGGCTTCGAACGTGTCACATCCGCAGCGGATGTTCGACTTTGTTTCCCGTAGCCCTGAAGCAACACATATGATTACATTCCTGTTCTCTCCATGGGGTATTCCAGCAACATACCGCCACATGCAGGGTTCGGGTGTAAACACCTATAAATGGGTGAATGACAAAGGAGAGGCTGTGCTGGTGAAGTATCACTGGGAGCCGAAGCAGGGTATCCGCAACCTGACACAAGAAGAGGCAAGTGAGATTCAAGCGAAGACCGTCGCACATGCGACGCAAGATTTATATCAAGCGATTGAGCGCGGAGAATATCCGGAATGGGAGCTCTTTGTACAAATCATGGAGGACGATTACCATCCGGAACTTGATTTTGATCCGCTCGATGATACGAAACTATGGCCTGAGGACAAGTTCCCATGGTTGCCGGTGGGCCGTATGGTCCTTGACCGCAATCCGGTGGATTTCCACGCGGAAATTGAGCAAGCCGCCTTCGGTACAGGGGTTCTGGTTGATGGAATGGACTTCTCAGACGATAAAATGCTGCAAGGCCGTACCTTCTCCTATTCTGATACACAGCGTTATCGTGTAGGTGCGAACTATTTAAAATTGCCTGTGAACGCACCGAAAGCGTCTGTCCGGACGAACCAGCATCGCGGCCAAATGGATATTCGTGATCCAAAAGAGTCAGGGGAAAATCCGCACATCAACTATGAGCCGTCGATGATCGGTGGTTATCAGGAAGCAGGCAAAGAAGAACGTCCACAACACCGCCCGACATATAATGCTGCGGCAATGAGTGAACCGATTGACCGTCCCAACAACTATGGACAGGCGGGCGAAACGTACCGCAGCTTTGAAGATTGGGAGCGTGATGAATTAATCAATAACCTGTCCGCAGCGCTTGCGGTATGTGACAAACGAATTCAGGATGCCATGATTGAGCACTTCACACAAGCCGATGAAGACTATGGCCGCCGTGTGCAGGAAGGTATCGAAATGAAAATGAAAGACATACAAGAATCAAAGACGGAAAACAATATTCCAGGACGTGAAGCTGGCCAATCGAAATATGGCCAAGGTTCATTAGCTGCGAACGAAGCAACAGAAGATGCCGTAAAGAAAAGCCATGAAGCTGATCCTTATTGATTAATAGGCAAGAACCAAGAGGGCTTTCCAGAATGTCAGGAAAAACTGACTGACTGGAAGCCTTTTTAAATTTGATTTATTCCTCTTTCCGGATGGCGGCCAAGTCTGACATAGAAACGTATTAAGAGTACGGATATGAGCTGTGTCATCACTACCTGACTTGACGCAGGTATTTTTAAAATATGTGAAGAAACAATCGGATTTATATATAGTTTTTTGTTTAACGCAGTTAAATATAAACATTCGGAGGCACCCTTTTTTGAAAAACGGATAATAAATGGGATTATATAGGTTTTAGAAAATAACCAATGAATCCAATCCCTACATTATATCTTGCTGACTAATAAAGAAAGGAAGTTTAAGCATTAATAAAATCATATGGAAAGTACAATTGTGTGAGCAGGAAACTACTACAGGTGTTCTGGCATTCCCTTCTATACCTTTTTCTAGACAGCATGAGCACCGCGACTGTAATCACAGCACCTAGAACTTATTTAATCAAAAAATATTCAGATAAAAAAAAGAGTAAATCGTCTGAACGCTACTGCTCCATCCCATATTTTTTCAACCGGCGGGCAATATACGATTGAGAAACCCCTAATTTAGCGGCTGCTTTATAGGAGCTTCTTTCTCTATGTAAAGCATCTAATATAATTTTCTGCTCAAAATAGTCAACTTCTTTCCGAAGATCGGAAATATTATCGATATTGATCTTCGTATAGTCGGCAGAACTAACATAATCCAAGACAATTTCTTTTCCTCCGCCTAATACAACATATCGTTCTATTACGTTAGAAAGCTCGCGAACATTTCCAGGCCAAGTAAAATTTTTTAATAAGGTGAGAACATCAAACGGGAGTGAGACATTTTTATCATACTTTTTGTTGAATTTATCAAGAAAATAAAACGCTAATACATCAATGTCTTTTTTTCGTTCTCTAAGCGGTGGTATTTCAAGGGGAATCACGTTTAGCCGAAAAAAAAGATCTTTTCGAAATTTCCCTTCCTCAACAAGCTGTTTTAAATTATGATTCGTCGCCGCAATGATTCGGGAATCAGTTTTAATACTCTTTGTTCCCCCAATCCTGTGAAATTCTTGATCTTGAAGAACACGTAATAGTTTTGCTTGCATGTCTAGCGGGAGATCGCCAATTTCATCAAGAAAAAGGGTGCCTTTATTGGAGGCCTCAAATAATCCAATTTTCCCTCCCCTTTTTGCTCCTGTAAACGCTCCTTCTTCATATCCGAACAGTTCAGATTCGATTAGCTCCTTCGGAATAGCTGCACAGTTTATCTTAAGAAAACTCCCTGTCTTACTCCGGCCGCTCATCTTATAAATTTGGTCGGCAATAACTTCTTTCCCCACGCCTGATTCTCCTGTAATTAATACAGAGACGTCCAAATGACTAATTTCGGAAATAATTTTTATTATTCTTATCATGGTCGCATCCTGAACAATTAAATTGTCCTTCGCAATTGACGCATTAGCTTGCTTTAGTTCATTCAATAGACGTGTTTTTTCCTTTTCGGCTGATTCCATTTCATACTTCAATTGATAGAGTTCAGACACATCCCTGACATTGGTAATGACTCGGAATAGTTCTCCACTCTCATTAAACACTGGACTGCCGGTAACGAGGGTTTCTCTACCTGTGTTCACACGTTGGATCGTACTGTAAGTTTTTTTTGTTTCCGCCACTTTCAGCGTAACGATATCATTAAATACGCCCATCGAAAGTAAATTTTCAAGACTTTTCCCGACAAAAAATTCTTTTTTAATTCCAGTTAAGCGTTCAATGGCCTTATTGGCTCTCAGATTGACCCCTTCAGGTGTTGAAATATAGATTCCATCATAAGAATTTTCAATAACTGCATCTAATTCTTTTAAATAGGTTTGGGTTACACGATAAATATCTACTAGGGAAACAACACCCAAGTAAACGGGTCTGTTCTTCTGAAGTTCGACGATTGGATAAAAAAAGACATCATCGATAATTTTGATTTTAGCCATATCCTCCCCCAGAACAAGTGGGCGCACGTTAACAAGCCGTGGCACTGATCCGTCTCTCATTTCTAATCCGATATATTCCCCTTGTTGGACATGGGGAATGGTTGTATGGTAAGGGAGTAAATCCCTGCTATATTCATTTTTAGCAGTATCAAAGTAAGGGTAATTTTTCACTAAATAGGTGAGCAAAACAATTCCTCCCTTATGACATAAGTCGAAATAGAAATTCTATTTCGACTTAAAAAGTCAATTGTGACTTATATTTTATCATTAGTGTTAGAATTTTACGATAATTCTTTAAAGAATAATATTGGCACAATACTTGCATTAAATAATAACAGGAGGTGAGTAACACAATGAAACAAGGTTGCTCAATTACGGCTATACGAAAAAATGGACGTTATCTTTTAGCTTCAAATAGTGATAATCCTTGGGATACTAGGACCAGAGTCCGAATAAAACAAGGAAAGAAATTTAAGTTTATCGGTACGGAGCTCAATTGTCCGGATGATAACCTTCCCTGGTCCAACATGGTGACGCGGGGAATAAATGAAAAGGGAATTAGTTTTACCTTTGCTTATGTTGATTGTGATGCCGATTTATATTTGGGAGGGCTTGGCTTTAAGGATTTTGGCGATCACATCCTTGGTAGTTTTGGAACTCTCCATGAAATCGAAAACTATTTACGGAATGAGCATGTCCAGGTTCACGGAAATTTTCTTTTTGCTGATAATCTTGGCAATTTGCTAGTTTCCGAGCTTTATCCTATTGAGAAGTATTTTGAATGGAACCCGGAAGAAATTGTAATTCGTACGAATCATTTTATCAATCTTCCATTCGCCAATGATAAGGAAATTATTGAATCATGTTCCATTCTTCGATATCAATCCGGTATGAACTCCATCCAAAATGATGACCAAATGGATCCTTTTCAATATTTGCAAGCATTTTTATGCAATCATCATCTTGAAGAATATGGATCTAAGTGGGGAAGCTCAACGTGCAACCATGGGGAGACTGTTGGAACGGTAAGTTCAGAAATACTTGATCCATTAAACATGGAGATATTTTACTGTTATGGTCCACCGTGTGGAAATGGAAAGAACATCCAAGGATGGGGTGAATACGTCTCCTTCAATCTGAACCATTGGGGCGAGGGTGAAATAACCACGATGGATGGAAAAATAGTAAATAAGGGGGTTCCGCCATGTTAAACAGTTACATTGGATATGCCATGTTATTTATTTTTGGGTTAATCATGGTTGTTATCGCTGTCTATATGAAGCGTAAAGGGAAAAATAACCTTGACGATTTTTTAAGTGCACGAGAAAGCATGAGCCTGCCTGTTACAATGAGCTCACTAGTGGTCGTATGGGTGTGGAGCAGTTCTCTGATGGGTTCAGCTGAAGGTGCATTTAAATTCGGAGTAGCTGGATTTTATATGTATGGTCTGTCTGTTTTATTGTCTTCTATTTTAATTGGATGGCCGGTCTTTAAAAGGGTCCGTAAAATCGCTCCTAATATTAGTACTTTACCAGAATTCATGAAAATTAGATTAGGAACACGTACTCATTTAATTTTTGCTATTGTTGGTATCTTACAATCGTTCTTCTGGGCTGTACTTCAGATTACGGCAATCGGACTCGTTATGAATGTGTTGTTTGGCATCCCTCATGCTGCTGCAGTCATTATAGGCACATTAATTGTGACTACCTATGTTGCCATCGGGGGCTTAAGAGCATCCATTGGAACGGATGTTGTTCATTTTTGCATGTTGCTGATTTTACTTGCCATCGTCATCCCTGTTACCCTTTGGGTTGCCGGAGGTCCAAATGAAATTTATCAAGGGCTTGCCCATTCATCTGTTAAAACAGCTACACTACTCTATACAAAGGAAAGCGTTACAGGATGGCTGCTCGTTAGTATCCTTTCATTTATTAACTATGCGATTATTGATCAAAGCGTTTGGCAGCGTGTGTATGCAAGTAAAAAAGGCACTGAATCCAAATTGATTCTCGGAACAACCTTTTTATGGCTGCCAATCCCAGCCGTAGCGGGACTCATCGGTATGATTGGTTTGGCAAAGGGATTTAATGTGAATCCTTCCGAGATTTTTCCTACTGTTGTTGGCGAGCTGTTAGGAACATGGGGCGCTTACGCAATGGCAATCATTATGATTGCCACCATTTTGTCAACAACGGATTCTTGTCTTAATGCCTTATCTACACTTATCGTTCGGGATATTTACATTCCGTATATACGAAAAAATGCACCGATGGATCCAAATAAAGAAATTAAAGTGGCTCGGATCATCGTTATTATCGGCGGATTAGGTATCGCCCTTTTCGGCTTAGCACAATTCTCCATCCTCTATCTGAATTACGCGGTGGGAGCATTGACACTTGCCATGACATGGCCGTTCGTCCTATCCGTATTTATGAAAAATCTTAATAAAACAGCTGCCTTTTGGGGCTTGATTATCGGAACCGTTTCTGCACTTATTTTTGCAGTACTTCCTGGTGCCGGGCTGATTGAACCGATTGTTCCATTATGGATTGGCTATCTTATTTCACATATCATCGCAGCGGGGGTTCCATTGATCGGAACATTACTCGCACCTGATAGAGAATTCCAATTCCAATCCGTATTCAGTAAGGGAGGATTTTAAACATGGTATTAAGCGAAAACGGATTTGTTTTTATCACCTACGCCTTATTAACCTGGTTTATCGTTTCAAATCTTACTTTAGTCTTCTTTTGTTTAAAAGATTGGGTTCTTGGTTTCTTTAGAAGAGCCTAGACACCCTAAAAACAGTGGAGTTGAATGAAATGGACAGAAACCTAGAACTTTCAGAAATACGTAATCTATTACGAAAGAATGCATTTACTGGTCCAACCGCAGGAATTGCCCCAGGGCATACACAAGCAAACCTTGTCATCCTGTCAAAGGACCTTGCCTATGACTTTTTATTGTTTTGCCAACGGAACCCAAAGCCTTGTCCACTGCTAGAAGTAACCGATATTGGATCAGCTGTTCCTAAACTGACAGCACCAACAGCAGACTTACGCTTTGATTTACCTAAATACAGGATCTATAAAAAAGGAGCTCTTGTTGAGGAAGTCCACGATATCGAAGCTTACTGGAAAAACGATATGGTTGCCTTTTTAATCGGCTGCAGCTTCACGTTTGAAAATCCCTTAATCGAAAACGGTCTTGTGATTAGACATATAGAAGAAAACCGGAATGTTCCGATGTATATCACGAATATTCAATGTCAACCGGCAGGGGCATTTCAAGGAAACCTAGTCGTCAGTATGCGTCCGTTTTCAGCTTCTGACGTCGTAAGAGCTGTCGAAGTAACATCCAGATTCCCTTCTGTACATGGATCCCCTGTTCATATTGGAAACCCTGAAGTAATAGGAATACAGAACCTGGATAAGCCAGACTTCGGGGAATCGGTAACGGTAAAAGAAGGGGAAATTCCTGTCTTTTGGGCCTGTGGAGTAACCCCTCAATCCGTGGCCATGTCCAGTAAACCGAATTTAATGATTACCCATGCTCCAGGGCATATGTTTATTACAGATATGAAGGATAGCCGCTATTCGATTTTATAAATAGGAAGAAAATATAGGAAAGCGACGTTGCATTAACTGAAGCGTCGCTTTTTTATGGGATTTATTGTGTCAAAAGGTTGAAAAAACGATACCTGGTGTATATTCCGTTCTTCAAGCATATACGCTATCCAGCCCATAAAATCTCCGTTGTCATTTCTTTACATGGAAGCGACTTTTTTAATTTTGGAGGGAAGATATGAAATCTAAATTGCTACTGTCCGCTGATACACCAGAACAACTGCGCCCTATCGATGTAGACAGGGTAATGATGGCTGCTTGCGAGCAGGGCTGTTTTAAGGATTTCAAAGATTGGCTGATATCTCACCGACTGCAAGAACGAACCTGGCAGCTGGTAAAGGAATTTACGGAAAGGATTGCAAAGAATATTTCGAAGAATAGGAGAATATAAACTGACCTAATCTAAATGCAGAAGAGAAGGATATCAAAATTGTCCGTACGTTGTATCACCAATTGAAAAAATCCAGAAGGGTGATGATGGAAAGTCCTTTATCGTTAAAGCCCAATGAATTGGAAACAGGGGAGTTTGTGGATACCGTTGTTTCAGCCGATTTTTATTGCGATTTTATTTTTGTTTTTAGCGGCTTGCAGCGAGGGGAAAAAAAAGATAATTTCAATCCTAAATATGCTTAAATGGCTCTTATGATACTTCGTACTTATTACAACTTTTGTTCATCATTCAATACCAATAAAGAAATGGCAGCACCCGCTCAACGGTTGGGAATCACCGAAAAGGTTTTTGATATAAAAGATAACTGTTTTATCTTCCTTTCGTGAGTGTGTTGTTTTCTTGGAATCATTATATATCGGGATTTTATAAAGTAGCATAAAAAGTTCATCATTTCCTCGATAAGGCACATATGCCTGCGTGGACTGAGACACGACACGCTTGAGATTACTTTCCAAATGGCAACTGACTATTACGAGGTTCCGTTAGAAACTATATTTAAAAAAGGAAGGTTCTAAAAAAAGGTCCCATATAAAATAGGATACATCGCTTACTATCTCGAAAAAATCTTGACACATATCCAGATAAACTGTATGAATATAAATATTCAGAATAATGATTTATCATTTTTGCGAGAGGATAGTCTTCACTTTCTGATCTAGTTTCTATGCAGTTATCAAAAATCGAGAAAACGAGAAATTACTATGAAAGACTATTCTATAAATAGAATACGAGGAGAAGTTCAGATGAAAAAATCCGTGCGTAAAATTGGAATTATTGGGGTAGGAAATGTCGGAAGTGCCGCGGCCTTCTCGGTGGTTCATCAAGGAATTTGTGAAGAGTTAACCCTTGTCGATATTAAAGAAGAGAAAGCGGTTGGTGGGCAATCGATTTTGCTGATAGTGTAGGCTTTATGTCGTCGCGTACGAAAGTGACATCTGGAAGACTGCTAGATTTAAAGGACCACGATGTCATCCTTATTAGCGTTGCGGGTGAGCCCTTAAAACCTTGGGAAACACGATTAGATTTATTAAAAGGTACCTCAGCAATTATAAAGGAAGTTATTCCTCCGTTGAAAGATGCTGGATTTGAGGGGATTTATGTCGTTGCAACGAATCCATGCGATATCATTACCTATTTAACTTGGAAACTATCTGGTTTACCGCGTAACCAAATCATTGGGACAGGGACGGCACTAGATAGTAGTCGTTTTAGAAAGATTCTCTCTGAATATCTGCATGTAGATCCTCGTAGTATTACAGGATACACACTTGGGGAGCATGGTGAGTCTCAATTTGGCGCTTGGTCACATGTAACAGTTGGCGGCAAACCCATTCACGAATATATTAAAGAAAATAAAAACGAGATCGAACCTTTTGATTTTGATGAAGTCATTGAACATACGAAACGTGAAGGCTGGAATATTTTCAACCGGAAAGGAAAAACAGAATATGGTATAGGGAACGCACTTGCCTTTATTGCCAAGTCAATTCTAAATGACGCCTATACAATATGCCCCGTGTCGGTTGTATTAGATGGCGAATATTGAGGAAAAAGGACTTGCGATTGGTGTTCCAGCAGTACTTTGCCGTACAGGTCTGAAACAGGTGATTGAACTTAAATTAGATGAAAAAGAACTTGTGCTGTTCAACCACTCTGCTCATGTGATAAAAGAAAATATTGCTTCTTTGGAACTTTAATATTTAAATCGATTTGTATCATGAGTGGCTTTAGGAACACTGTCTGCATTTCTTCTCTATCTGATTTAAAAATTTAGTCTGTAGATTATGGATATAACCATCTATTCATACTTTTTAGAAAATTTATTCTAAAAATAATATTGACGCAATTCGACAAACACATGTATAGTATACATACTGAAATAAATCGAATATTATCTTATCTAGAGTGGTGGAGGGAAAGGCCCGATGAAACCCGGCAACCAAGTCTTTTAAAGGCTCAGGTGCTAATTCCTACAAAACGGAAATTAGTTTTGTAAGATAAGAGAAGTTGTGTGCATTCAAACCGCTTCTCTTTAGAGAAGCGGTTTTTTGGTGCTGTATGATATTACATAACAACTAGATAAGAGATAGGGAGTATTTCAGACCAGATTCCAAGTAAACAACTAAGAAAAGGAGAGTTTAAAATGAAAAAATCAGCAAAATTATTATCTATTAGTCTAGCTATCATTTTATCATTGGCTTTAACGGCATGTGGCGGGACAAGTTCAAAAGAATTAAGTACAAAGAAAATTACAGTGGGTGTCACCGGTGGACCACATCAACAAATCATGGAGCAAGTTGCTAAATTAGCAGAAAAAGACGGTCTAAAGATTGATATTAAAGTGTTTAACGATTACAATACACCGAATGCTGCACTTAGCGAAGGAAGTCTCGATGCCAATAGCATGCAAACATTACCTTTCTTAAAGGGCCAAATTAAAGACAAAGGCTATAAAATTACAGATGTCTTCAAAACAGTTGCCTTTCCGATGGGGATCTATTCTAAGAGTATAAAAGATATTAAGGATCTTAAAAAAGGGGATTCAATTGCCGTTCCCAATGATCCAGCCAACGAGTTACGTGCATTGCAATTATTTGAAGCTGCTGGAGTCATTAAGTTGAAAGACGGCGTTGAACAAAGCGCAACGAAAAAAGATGTGGTTGAAAATAAATTGAACTTACAAATAAAAGAACTTAATGCAGAATCACTTCCAGCTCAACTTGGTGAAGTGACTGCCGCAGCTATAAATACAAACTTTGCAATGGGTGCAGGTCTAACCATTAATAAAGATGCGATTTACCACGAACCTATTGAAAACAATCCTTACCCGAACTATTTTGTCGTACGTACTGAAAATAAAGATGATGCAGTCATAAAAACGATTGAAAAATACTATCACTCAGATGCTATTAAAAAATATATTGCCCAAAAATTTGGTGGTTCAGTTGTGCCTGCTTGGTAAGGAGGAGCCCATATATGATCAGCCTGCAGCATGTATCGAAAACGTTTGAAGTCGGAAATAAGAAAGTTGAAGCATTAAAAGATGTTTCGATCGAGATTAAAAAAGGGGAAATTTTCGGTGTAATCGGATTTAGTGGTGCCGGAAAGAGTACATTAATCCGCTGTGTGAACGTACTTGAAAGACCCACCAGCGGAAAGGTTTTAATTGATGGCACGGACATCTTAACTTTGAAGAAAAAAGACCTTCAAAAAGTTCGTCAAAAAATAGGGATGATTTTTCAAAGTTATAATCTCTTAAAGACGGCTAACGTTTATCAAAATATTGCGATTCCCCTTCGTTTAGAAGGTGTCCCGGCGCATGAAATTGAACAGCGTGTAAATAAGTATTTAAAAATTGTCGGTCTAGAAGATAAGGCCCAAGCATTTCCTAATCAATTATCTGGAGGTCAAAGGCAACGTGTGGCAATCGCACGTGCCTTAGCCCATGAGCCAGAAGTTCTTCTTAGTGATGAAGCAACCAGTGCCCTGGATCCAACGACCACAGAACAAATCTTGGAACTATTATTGAAAATCAATAAAGAACTGGGCATTACCATTTTTCTCATCACCCATGAATTAGAGGTTATTCAACGAATTTGTGACCGTGTTGCTGTAATGGAAGCGGGAGAAGTGGTGGAACAAGGTAAGGTCGTCGATATCTTTACGAAGCCCCAACATCCAAGAACAAAAAGCTTCGTAAGGAATAAATCGATTTACCATGTCCCTGAACATGCCAAACTGGAAATGGGTAAAACAGGAAAATTAGTTGCCCTTACTTTTCTAGGTGAATCATCAAAAGATCCCTTCTTAGCAACCATTACTAAAAAATTCAATATCCTACCGAGTATTATCGCTGGCGGAATTGATGAATTAAAGGATCAATCAGTTGGCAACCTTCTGGTCCATCTTAAAGGTGAACCAGAAGAAAACGAAAAGGCAATTGCCTACTTAAGAGATCAGCATATCATCGTAGAAGAGGTGAATAATAGATGAGTTCATTTCTTAACGAATGGGGCGACACGATTTGGCAGGCGGTTCTGGACACTCTTAAAATGACTTCCATTTCTCTCGTCATTGCCATTCTCCTAGGACTTCCGCTTGGAATCCTTCTTGTACTAACAAGAAAAGGCGGAGAAGCAGAAAGTAAAGTGGGCTATGCGATTTTAAATACGGTGATAAATATCATTCGTTCCATCCCATTTATAATTCTGCTATTTTTCATTTTACCTTTTACCAAATTCATTATGCATACTACGATAGGTGTGCAAGGGGTGATTGTACCGCTTGTTGTCTATACAGCACCCTATATTGCCAGACTAATGGAGTCCGCACTGCTTGAAGTAGATAAAGGGGTTGTCGAGGCCTATCAATCTATGGGTATTTCAACATCTAAAATCATTTGGTATGTGATTGTTCGTGAAGCAAGAGCCTCCATCGTGCTCGGTTTAACAATTGCAACCATTGGCTTAATCGGAGCAACAGCAATGGCTGGCTTAGTCGGTGCCGGAGGACTCGGTGATATCGCCTATCAGTTCGGACATCTACGATTCCAGCCTGATGTGATGTATACCACCATCATTATCTTAATTATCATGGTTCAAGGCATTCAATCACTCGGTAACTTACTCGCACACAAACTGAGAAAAGATTAATGATAAAAAAGTAGTAGAAATGTTTACATAACCCTGTCAAGTAGACATTGAAAAAAAGTATATTAAGCTTAAGCTACGGCCTTTTCTCGTTATTCAACTGAGGAAAGGCCGTTAAATTTATCTGAAAAAAAATCATTATTATAAAAGGTTCTATAATAAATGTTGGGGTTCCCGCACAATTTAAATCCAAAAAAAAATCAAGCAGTACCTGAGAAAGTACGGGGCCAGGGTGCAGGTGGTCGTCATGGATATGAGCTCCACATTCAAGGCAGCTGTTCAAGAGGCACTTGGAAAACCTGTCATTGTCGCAGACCGGCTTCACTTCGTCCGGTATATCTACTGGGCGATGGACAAAGTCAGAAAAAGGGTTCAATCTGAATGGCATGAATATGACAGGAAGAAGTGCAAGAAAATACGCCATGTCTTCTACAAGAAGTCAGAGAAGCTAACAGTAGATAACAAGTGGTATCTCGAGAGGTATTTAAACCTGTCCCCTGAGCTAAAGAAAGCCTATGAACTGAAAGGGCTTTTTTGTCGCTGGTTTGAGGGCGCGAAACAGAATGGGGAAGAAAAGATTTCCAAAACCAAAGAGGCCTTATATCGCTTTTACGAGGCGATTGATCAGTCAAAGATACCTGAATTCTCAAGAGCCGACCAAACACTAAGGAATTGGCAAACCGAGATACTGAACAGCTTTAGCTATAATTACTCAAACGTTTTTTTAGAGGGCATCAACAATTTAACGAAAGTCATGAAACGGAATGCCTTTGGCTTTCGCAGCTTTACACGTTTTCTAGCTAAAATTCTATTAACCCATAGGTATAAAAGGTTGGGTGCGCATATTGGATAAGGGTGACGACATGAGTCATCACCCCAACATTTGACGGAGAACCTTTATTTCTTGTTTTTACGACAAGAATCGAAAACCATGCGAAGATATAGCGAAACTTGACACTAACCTAAGACCTTGTATCAGCTGTATATCTTTTCGCCATTTGCAATTCTTATGGGTGTTCCAGTAGGAGAATCAGTCGAAGCAGGTGGAATCATGGCGACTGAAATGGTCACCAATGAATTTGTAGCTATGATTGATTTAGGTAAATCTGCTGCTCATATGAGTTCAAGAACGGTAGGGATTATATCAGTATTCCTTGTTTCTTTTGCCAACTTCTCTTCTATAGGGATTATCGCCGGTGTGGTTAAAGGACTAAATGAAAAACAAGGAAATGTCTCGCACGCTTTGGATTGAAACTTTTATATGGTGCAACATTAGTAAATGTTTTATCTTCTATTATTGAGTTTTATCTTATAAAGGGCATAAATGACATGGCAATTCCCCTTCCTTCTAAAGAAGGAAGGGGAATTGCCTTTTCTTTTTGGAAAGGGTCCAGAGCTGTAACGGATATGTTTCGTCTTTTCATAAAACTAAAATGAAATTAGCTGAAGCATAATGTTCATTATTAGTAAACAAATCATTTGAAAGCGCTCTCTATATTAAATATACTAATATTAAAAACATATTTACTAAAAGTGAGTGTTTGAAAATGAGGACAAAAAGGGCCGAGAAATTTGAGGAACGAAAGTCTAAGGGGACCGGAGCGTATGCAATGAATACGTGAGGACTGGAAAGACAGAGTGACAAGGAAATTCGAAAGAAAAGAAGAGAGCAATCAGAACGGGGGAAAAGATATGGAAGCGAAACAAACAGTATTTGTCAACGAGTTTACTAATGGTATTTTAGATCCTAATAATAAAATGCTTGGGCCTGTAAAGGATGGCGGTCATATTGTAGCAAATACCGCTCCTGGATGTTGGGGACCGATGATTACACCCTCCATTCGTGGTGGCCATGAGGTAACCAAGCCTGTTTTTGTAGAAGGAGCAGAAGTAGGAGACGCTATTGCGATTAAAATTAAGTCGATTAGGGTCACTTCAGTGGCTACCTCATCAGGGAATGATATGCCGGTAGAAGGTAGATTCTTAGGAGATCCATTTGTTGCAGGAAAATGTCCTAGGTGCGGTACTTTGCATCCTGAAACTATTATTGAAGGAATTGGTCAAGAAGCCATTCGTTGTGCAAATTGTGGCACAGATGTAGCCCCGTTTGTATTTACAAATGGATATACCATCGCGTTTGATTCTAATAAAAATGTAGGTGTTGCGTTGCACAAAGAGGCAGCCGAACAAATTGCAAGAGATGGACGTTCATATATGGCAACACCGGAACAATCCGTACAAAACCCCATTGTGACGTTTGCGCCTCATGATTTGATCGGAACGGTTGCAAGGTTACGTCCATTTTTGGGACAATTCGGTACAACCCCTTCAAGACCGTTTCCTGACTCACACAATGCAGGGGACTTTGGTCAAGCCTTGGTGGATGCACCGCATGAATACAAGGTAACAAAGGAACAGTTAGAAGAAAGAACTGACGGGCATATGGATATTAACCGGGTTCGAGAAGGGGCTGTTCTCATTTGTCCTGTTAAAGTGCAGGGGGGTGGTGTTTATCTTGGAGACATGCACGCAATGCAAGGTGATGGTGAAATAGCAGGACATACGGCCGATGTGGCAGGTATTGTAACTTTCCAAGTGAAGGTCATTAAAGGGCTTAACATTGGTGGGCCAATTTTATTACCTGTTTCAGAAGACCTTCCATATCTTGCAAAACCTATTACAAAAAAGGAGAAGAAAATTGCACTTAATGTAGCCAATCAATGGGGCGTCAAAGCGTTAGAGGAGTCCCTGCCTATCTCCTTTATTGGCACGGGGGCGAACCTAAATGAAGCAACAGACAACGGTTTAAACAGAGCCGCAGAGGTTCTTGGCATTACGGTTCCTGAAGTGATGAATCGTGCAACAATTACGGGTTCTATTGAAATTGGTAGACATCCAGGTGTAGTAAGCATAACTTTCTTATGCCCGGTAGATTATCTAAATAAAATGGGTATCACAGGGCTTGTAAGGGATCAATATATCAACTCAATAGAGTAGTATATTGGTAACATGACAGTCTGAACTATGAATAATGGATAGGGGTATATTTCTTTAGAGATATACCCTATTTTTATTTCTGTGTTTTCTTATTATTAAGAAAAATATCAAAATATTCGACAAATATCTTTGCGATAAATATTACTCCAATAAAATAAAATTAACAAATGTACTGGAGGATAAACTTGAACTGTCCATGCCAATTGCGTCTAAACATTGGTTACATTGGACTCATCCGGTGTCTTTGGAATTATCAATTCCGACATATCATGTGAAATCCCAATTTCTCAAAGGAAATATCTAAATAAAATGAATTATTAGCAAATTTCTTGACTCCGCTGTTTTTAATTCCTATAGTATTGGTATGTTATGAGGAATATACATAGTGATTAGGGGGCGTAACCATTTGAGCAATTCTTGGCGACTTGGGATTGACATAGGAGGTACATTCACCGATTTTAACGGTGTTGGATGAACTGAGTGGAACGCTGACAGGTGTAAAAACACCAACCGTTCCATCAGATCCGGCACAGGGGATCGCTAATGGACTCGTTTTGTTAAAAGAAAAAGGCATACAACCAAGAGACGTGCATTACTTTGCACACGGCACTACCATCGGCCTAAATACTTTAATACAGCGTCGTGGCGAAGCGATTTCTTTATTAGTTACCGAAGGATTCAGGGATTTGCTGACCTTACAGCGATTGCGTTTGCCGATTCCATACGATTTTAGTTCCAGACTTCCGGAACCCCTGATTCCGCGGGAGAGGGTATTCACAGTTAAAGAGCGACTGCTTCCCGATGGCTCAGTACATACCCCTCTGGATCAGAACAGCCTAGATAAGGCGATTCGTTCTGTAATAGCTTCCGGTGCAGGTGGTGTCGTAGTCTGCTTTCTACATAGCTACAAAAATCCTGTTCACGAACAGCAGGCCGTAGAGCGGATTCGCGAATTGGCACAAGGACTTGCAGTCAGTGCATCTTCCGAACTGTGGCCTCAGATGAGGGAATACGAGCGTGCAGCAATGACAGCGGTCAATTCATACATTCAGCCCAATGTTCAGCGATATTTCGAGACATTGCAGGATCGCCTTCAGGAAGAAGGGGTTGTGGCCCAGCCTTTTATTACACAATCCAATGGCGGAATCATGGATATCGACAAGAGGAGAAGATGTTGAAGGACATCCCCCATATGCATGCATTTATCCAAGAACCAATAGCAGCTTAATCACTATAAAACTAACTATTAACAAATAAATTTGAAAAGATGAACGGACAAAATCAGCATGGGATTAGTCGGCAATGCAACTAACGTAAGGACTTAGATCCTGTGGGGCAGCATGACCGACATCCACCTTATGGTTGAACGAAGGAATGTAGGAGCTTAGACTCTGTGAGACTTGGGAGGGTAGACCCCCGTAAGAGATGTGGATATCCATTGGTGCGTACATAACTATTTATCCAACTTTTTGAAATTAACCGAAGGTTGGCTAGTTTCTTGCGCTCATTTTCTTCGTAAACTGCTTGATTGTTTTCTTTTCTCTCTAATCAAATCTTCAAAGTAAAACAAGTTAGATAGCAATATGGTGAAAAACTGCGTAATTAAGAGATAAATGTTTGTTTATTGAGGGAGTTTAGTGAAATAAGATAATTTTGGGTGTAAGCAGGGATATGATGAATAATGTCGAAATGGTAATAAATAATACGTACGACAAAAAATCGAAAGGAGGCATAAGGTCCTCCTTCGCCGTCTTCAATTTTTTAGAAGGTGCTTTCCCAGTGAGTTAGGAGGGGAGAACCTTACCATAAGCAAATGGTCTTTAAAAAAGACGATACCTATGCATATTTAAAGGTATCGCCTTTTTTAACATTGTTGTTTAATATTACTTTACTAAAACCAATGAATCCCATAGGTATCCATGGTTTGCTGGGCGTATTGGTTAAGAAGCTCCATACATTGATCCACACTTGATTTTGTTTGTTTATGTATGATCAGAAAGCAAATTCTTACCGGTGGAGGATCGGCTATGTATTGAATCTTATAGTTGCCTTTGGTTTGAATTGATCGGCCAATCGTAAATGGGACAATGGCCCATTGCTGTTCATGAATCATTAGGGATCGTATTAATTGGGCGGTATCAAGGTGAATAGAGGAGACAGCCGAGTTCCACCATTTATTATGCCAATTGAAATACGTAGGATTCCAATTAATAAATAACTCATTTTCAGCTTTCAATTGAGATGGCTGAATTGTTTCTATTGTGTCAGAATTCCCCTTTCGTATAACAACCATCTGTTCTGAGAAAAAAGGGCGGACATTTACATTTAGAGTATGCCGTTCTAAAAGCGTAAAGCCAATATCAATCTCTTTATGTTCAACAAGATCATATAATTCGGCAGAATGAAGGGTTCGAACTTTTAAATCAAACGAAGGGTTATGTCCCGTTACGATTTGATAGAAAGGTGCAAGTACCGTTGTGTTAACACTCGTCACCGCACCAATAATAATCGATTGTCTTGGTTCATTTTGCTGAAAAAGGACCATGTCTTTTGAAAGTGAGAGCCAGCGTTCTGCTAGGGGAATAAATCTTTGTCCAGCTTCCGTTAAATTTGTTTCACGTATTCCCTTATTCCGTTCAATTAATTTGTATCCTAGTTCTTCTTCTAATAGCTTTAGACGATGACTTGTGGTTGATTGTGTAATATTAAGATACTCAGCTGTTTTGCTCAAGTTTTTGATTTGAGCAATGGCTAAAAATGTCTCAATCCACTGATTATTCATTAATTACAGCTCCTAAATATCGAAATATTCTATATTTTATAATGATATTATTCATTTTACAATAAATTTAAAGAATATTACAATAAATTTTGTAAACGTTTACAAACAAATATTATACTAGGGGATTGAGATAATGCGTGAACAACCATTACAAGTGCAAACTTCCAGTCGGCCATCCAGTTATAAAAATGTCCGTTGGCTTGGAGGGAGCCTAGTTCTTTGGTTATGCTTAATTGCTTATTTAGATCGTGCCGTATTTTCAGTATCCGCAACACCTATTATGAAGGTATTTCATATTTCACCCATTCAATTTGGTCTATTAACGACTGCCTTTTCTGTTGGCTACTTCATTTTTCAAATACCTGGATCAATCCTTGTTGAAAAGAAGGGGTCTCGGATCATGTTAACAATTTCATTATTGTTATGGTCCGTTTTCACGATGTTAACTGGTTTTGCAGGGTCCTTAACGGCCCTCGTATTCGTTCGATTCTTCTTTGGATTTGGAGAGGCACCATTATTCCCTGCTGGGAACCACTTTTTTGCAAACTGGTTTCCAAAGCATGAGAGAGGCCGTGCCAATTCTTTAATGAATGGCGGAGCTTTTTTCTCCAACATTGTTGGTCCTCCAATCATTGTAGCCATTGTAAGTTTACTTGGTTGGCAATCCCCATTTGTCATTATTGGAATTTTAGGTATTCTTAGTGCCGTTTTAACTTATAAATTTTTACGTAACCGCCCTGATGAACATTCATGGGTGAGTGAAAACGAGCTTCAGTATATTCAAGAAAACAATTTTAAAAGTGATTCAAAGGAAAAACTAAAATCTCAATGGAAAGTCTTCCTAAAGCAGCGTTCCTTCTGGGCTATTGCCTTGGGATACTTATCCACTTTATGGGTTGTTCAATTCTTTGTCTATTGGCTGCCATATTATCTTCAAGCCGAAAGAGGGCTTACATTTAAATCAATGGGCTTTTACACAAGTATTCCATGGATTGCTATTACCATTTCCGTATTTGCAGCGGGGGTAGTTAGTGATGCGTTATTAAAAAAAGGTCTCACCCGCTATAAAGCTAGGAATCTTGTATGTGCCATTACACTTGCCATTTCGGGAGTATCATTAGTATTAAGTACTACTGCAGCTACAGCTCTTGGAAATATTTTATGGATCAGTTTAGCACTTGGTATGGCAGGATTTTCACAAACCTTGGCGTGGTCTATTTCTACAGATATTGGTCAAAAATTCACCTCAACGGTAGGTGGATGGATGAATATGTGGGGATTTATTGCTGCTAGTATCGTACCAACGGTTGCCCCAATTATTGCAAAATCTTATGGTTGGAATGCTGTTATCTTAGTGAATGCATTCATTACCACTCTTGGGATAATTGGATATCTTGCTGTTAATTCTAACAAACCATTGGCGAGTCAAGAATAAACATCTGGAGGAAAACCAAAAATGTCTGACATGTTAAACCGTTTTGCAAAATTTACTACCCCTACCGTTTCTGATGCTTTGGATCGACTTGGAATAGAAGGTGCTTGTCTGGGGATTAAGCCCCTTGATCGTAGTTTTCATGTGCTTGGTCATGCCTTCACGCTTAAATATGAAGCAACGGGAATTTCTTCAAAAGGAACAGTTGGGGATTATATTGATGATGTGGAACCAGGTAAAGTGATTGTGATCGATAATGCTGGACGTTTGGATTGTACGGTTTGGGGAGACATTCTTACCACAGTGTCATCTATGAAAAAAATTGGTGGAACCGTCATTGATGGAGTGTGCAGAGATACTGGCCATATTTTGCAGCTTGATTATCCCGTCTTTAGTCGTGATTCTTATATGCGGACAGGAAAGGACCGTGTACAACTAGAAGCCGTAAATGTACCAGTTACCATTTCAAATATTAGGGTGAATCCTGGAGATATCATTTTCGGCGATAGCGATGGAGTTCTTATTATTCCACAGGAAAAAGCTGAAGATGTTTTGGAAGTTGCTGATCATATTGAACAGGCTGAAAGCCAAATTATTGATGCAATTCAAAATGGTATGAGGCTTGATGAAGCACGCAAAAAATTTAAGTACCATCAATTACAAACAAAGGAGCTATGATCGAGTCATGGTATTAGAACAAGATTTATTAACGGAACTAAAAAAGATCTCAAGTTCGACACTGCACGAAGCAGCCGGGAGGATTGGGGCATTGCCCTCACAGATTAAACCAGTATCCAATCATTTTAAAGTGTACGGTTTTGCATACCCGGTAGAGTCTCCTTCGGGAGATAATCTTTGGCTGCATCGTGCCGTTTATCAAGCAAAGCCAGGAGATATTTTAGTCGTAAATGTTGGCTTAGAATATGAGTATGGCTACTGGGGAGATATATTGACCAATGCAGCCAGTGAGAGGGGTTTAGGTGGACTCATTATTAATGGATGTGTCCGAGACAGAGATCGTTTAGTGGAGCTTCCCTTTCCAATATTCTCAAGAGGATTCAGCATTCGTGGTACTGTGAAGGACAAAAATGCAAAAGGCTTTTTAAATCAGCCCATTCATATTAAGGATGTCATGATAAATCCTGGTGATCTAATGGTTGGGGATAATGATGGAGTAGTTGTGATCCCCAAAGCCTTAATCCCAGAAGTTATTGTAAAAGCGAAGGAACGTGAAGAAAAAGAACAACAGGTGATTTTAGATATAAAAAGAGGTAGAAGCACGTTGGAAATTTATAACATAAATTAATTATTAAGTTTCAAAGAAAGAAAATACTCGAAGTCAGATGCTGAATGTTATCTAAACAATAACATTCAAGCTATAAGCTAAAAAAGGAACGAGAATTCTAATAATCCCGTTCCTTTTACTCTTTTACGTAATGGATTGATAAATTTGTACCATCTTCACGTTCGATCAGTAGTTTGTCACATAGGATTTTTGCAGAATCGTAATGCTTTTGCAATCAATTAATGTATTAATTCTCTTAAATACAATATCTGTTAATGGTTGTCCATTTAGTTTATGTTCATTGAATGTATTGATTTGTAGCTTGAAGTTAGTTATCATAGTCCGTGATTTTTACAGTTTTGTAGCGTAGGTTAACTAGCTGTACATGTAATTTTTTCAAGCTCTGCATCAGGTTGGTATGCTATGCTTGAAACCTCCTAATCCATATGCCTATTTATACTTAAAAACATACTAATAGAGTAGTTTCCAAGTATCTTTAATGGATATTTTACCATATGTATTTCCGTCATAATCAGCTTTTGGATAGGTTGTTTAACATTAAACTGAAACTGTTGATAACAATAAACGGTAACTTATCCATTGATGATGTCTTACAGGCAACTCAATATATTGCCCCAGCGCTTGAAATCATTGACAGCAGATATAAGGATTTTAAGTTCACCCTTCCAGACGTGATAGCTGACAATACATCTGCCTCCAGAGTCGTATTTGGTGAACGTATCACAATTCCAACTGAAATTGAAGTAGATTCAGTAGGAGTGACAATATCGTTTAACGGTAAGGCGAATAACTATGGCACAAGCAGTGCAGTTCTTAGTCATCCTGCTTCCTCAATTGCCATGCTTGCTGAAATGCTGCATAGGAAGGGACAAAAGCTACGTGCGGGAGAAATTGTACTCTCTGGAGCAATAACCGAGGCGGTATTGTTTAAGCAGGGGACTATGTATCAGTGAAATTTGATGGACTTGGTTAAGGTATCCTTTAATGCTGTAGTTTAAAAGATACCTAACGAATATTCATTTAGAAGTTACGAACCTAGTTGACACCTGTTTATGATACCTTGGTGAAAGGTGACGCGGTATCAAGTTAAGTATGCAACTTGGCAGTATAATTCAGCAAATTAAAGAATGTAGAAACTACACAATATGCATTGGAAAGGCCTTAAGGGTTGAATAATCTTATCTACTTGCTGCTCTCTGAAAAGAGGGCATTTTTATATTATAGTAGGTTAGTTAATGTAACAATCACAATCCACCCTCTATTAAATTAGCGTAACGGCCAATAAACCAATTTCTGGTTGTAAATATGAACTTCAGATAGTAATAGGGAGACATTCTCCGCTTCCCTTTTAGGAACATACGTTCTATAATAAAGGAATATAATACGTAAAAACAGCCCGTTTTAGAGAAGATGAATTTGATAAAAGGTAGGTGAAGGAGTATGAAAACATGTCCTTACTGCGGAAGCGGGATAAATCATTTGCTCTCCTCTTACTATTGTGATTTCTGTGAACTGTGAATACCAAGTGAGGATATTCAGGAAAAGGGGAAACGTAAGGATTTTCTTCCTGAATTACAGCCCACTGTACAAGATTTATCTAAAAGTACCAGGAAAATTATGCGCTTTTCTATAATCGAGCTTGTATTACTATTGAAATTAGCCAGAAAAGAACGAGCGAATCTCTATAAGCAGAGATACATTTTTGTTCAGGCTATAAAACAAGGTGCTCTTGAATATAGGGAAGGGGAACAATATACGTTTCTCGAATATGAAAAAATGACACGGAAATGTTTTGTTTTAGAGAACCTAATACGAGAAAGAATGGGATACTATCCTACTTTTATCACCGATTCTTTTATTTGGAAACTGGCTGAGCGAATGATTAACAGCCTTAAAAAAGACATGGTAATACGTCTTTCAAAACACCGATAAAAAGTAAAAGCTGGATTTTTGAGTTTACATTCAAATTACATGAATTAAATATTTTGGAGCGAAGACATGATCCGAGTATTCATTTTTGAAAATGCTCATCAGTTATTTGATGATTAATAAAAAGCGTGCAAAGCCTCAATAGATGCTTTGCACGCTTTCAATTTTAAAAAATTATAAATGATTGGCTATCTTTCACAAGCTATCCCATCTTTGTCACGATCTAAATCATTATTGTATTTAATAGCATTTTTGTAGATTGTTTATGAAACTTTGGTGCCCTTAGACATTGTCTTATACGATACTCTTTTCGTTTTTCGGCTAATCACTTTATTTTTCGTATGGGCGGATTTTGCAACACCCTTAGGATAATGACTGTTAAACGATTTGCAGCTTTTATACATGCTTGGTGTTGTATCTGCCTGCTTCGGTACGATGGTAACAATGCCACTGGTAAAAATGGCTGCAGCAGCTATTAAAGATACTACTTTTTTCTAAATAACCCCTCCCTTATGGGTAAATTTAGACAGGCCTGATGGGTTAAATAATCTTATCTGCTTTGAATACGGAGCTTTTTTATACTATACCAGGCTAGTTCATGGAACACTCTCATTTCTCCTTCTGAGCGTATTGGCCAATAATCCATTTTTGAACCTTTATAATCCAGTATTTCAATTAAGCGAACAATTAGCATTCGGTTCTGAAAATTTATGGTAGGAAAGATGTAGAATCACGAATTATTAAATTAAATCCGAATACGGCCATTTAAAAAATTGTAAGAAATAGCTTAAGAACTAATAGCTAAGCCTCATTAAGAAGAGGGGGTACTAGATTGTTCTCCTTACTTTGGAGAGTGGTATAGTAATAGATCATCTTGAAAATTTAAAGTTAAAATGCAATTGCTGTCTGAATAATAAAAAACCAGACCTCTTGGCGGGAGAGCTGGTTTTAGTGTTGTGCAACTGATTTTCTTTCTAATAGGCACCCTTTAATAGCTTTGTAAACTGGTATATCTAATTCTTTGTGGTCAATCAAATCTAATAACATTTTAACAGATTCTTCAATCATGCTATTTACAGGCTGTTTCCACGTTGTTAATGAATAACCAGACCATGCGGCTAAACTGATATCATCAAAACCGACAAATGAAACATCTTCTGGTATACGTAAGCCAATCTCCTTTGCTGCATCTATTGCTCCAAGTGCCATAATATCGTTAGCACAAAAAATAGCATCCGGACGATTCATACAGTTGAGAAGTCGAAGAGCAGCCTGATATCCGCCTTCATAAGTGTAATCACCGTCATCCGTAATTAAATTGAATCCACTTTCTAAGAGAGCATTTCGAAAGCCTTTTTCCCGGTCCTTACTGGTGGAAGTATTATGGGTTCCGGATATAAACGCTATGCTACGGTGGCCTCTGTCAATTAGATATTTTCCAATTTGATAACCGCCATCTATATTGTCGCAGAATACTGCAGGGAAAAAAGAATTAGGTTTGTAACGATTAAACATAACAATCGGGATATTGTTATCCTTAAAGTAGCTTTCTACGCTTGTAGTCAAAAGGGCATCTGTGACAATAACACCTTCAACATTGTATTCTAAAAACTGGTTCGCTTCATCACCGCTAAGCTTGTCATTCTCTGCGTTGACAAATAATACATGATAACCTTTCCTTTTAAGTTCTTTTGAGAACTTGCTAAGAACTTCAGGATAAAAAGGATTATTAATATCTCCCATCACAATCCCAATGATATTACTTTTTTTGGTTATTAAGCTTCTAGCTATTGCATTCGGGCGATAACCCAATTCACTTGCTGCCAGAAGTACTTTCCTCTTGGTTCCTTCGGCTACACTCGCACCCGGTGTGAATACTCTGGATACAGTGGACTGTGACATTCCTAGATGTTTGGCAATGTCGGATGCAGTAACATTCCTTTGCAAGAGACTTTTCCTCCATGCACATTTTTTTATGATTATATCACGGGATTTCCATTATGGTCTAGATGGGCTATTGTTTCTGAACAATTCCTTTTACGTTCATTTCATTATTACTGATGATAGAACTACGCTTCCATAGAGATATGGAAAATTGTAGTTTAATATAGAAAATCCTGATGTTCGCTTAAACGAAGAAGATAACTCTTTTCTCCACCCTTAAAGGCATGAACACGGTTCATTACCGTATTCATGCCAAGGAAGCCCCTTAGAAAATCTTGTCTAGCCATTTTGATACCCATCAATTCTAGTGTTAATTAAATTAACAGTCTTAGCAACTTAATAAATATCACTTAAATAGTTTTTACTCCTTAAAAGATCCAACCTTTTCATATCGGCGAACACGTAATCTCGCCTGTTCGGCATGGCCAGCAAAGTTTTCAAGTTCACAGAGCCGTGCGCAATATTCTCCAATCATGGCAGTTGCTTCTGGTGCTACTTTTTGATAGGTGCAAGTTTTTATAAACTTTCCAACCCACAGACCACCTGTATAGCGTGCTGCCCCTTTTGTTGGAAGCGTATGATTTGTACCAATTACTTTATCGCCGTAGGCAACGTTTGTTTCTTTTCCTAGGAATAAAGCACCGTAGTTTGTTAGATTTTGACGGAAGTATTCTGGGTCTTCTGTCAAAATTTCAACGTGTTCGAAAGCTAATTTATCACCCTCTACTACTGCTTCTTCTAAACTATCTACTAAAATGATGACACCGTGCTCTTCCCACGCAATTTTTGCTACTTCACCGGTTGGAAGGTGTTGCAATTGCCGTTCAATTTCCACTAATGTATCTTGGGCTAATTTTTCAGATGTAGTTATTAATGCACAAGGAGAAGTTGGTCCATGCTCCGCTTGTCCTAAAAGGTCAGTTGCCACCATTTCGGCATCTGCAGTTTCATCAGCAATAACAAGGATTTCTGTTGGGCCTGCTAAAAGGTCAATCCCCACTTTACCGAATAGTTGACGTTTTGCTTCCGCAACAAAAGCATTCCCTGGTCCAACTATCATATCAACAGAATTGATTGATTCAGTTCCAAGAGCCATTGCAGCCATGGCTTGAACGCCACCTAAAAGGTAGATTTCATCCGCACCCGCTAATGCCATTGCTGTAATTGTATGGGCTGGTATTTCTCCATTAATTGGTGGGGTGCATGCGATTACACGCTTTACACCAGCTACTTTCGCAGTCAACACACTCATATGCGCTGATGCTAACATTGGATAACGTCCACCAGGAATGTAGCAGCCAACACTGTTTACTGGAATGTTTCTATGCCCCAAAATTACTCCAGGCAATGTTTCAATTTCAAGATCTTGCAAGGTTGATTTTTGTGCTTCTGCAAAACGTCGTATGTTTGCTTGCGCAAATTTAATATCTTCAATATCTCGTTCCGGAACACTTGCAATAATAGAATCAATTTGTTCTTGGGTTAGGCGGAAACTTTCCGGAGACCATTTATCAAATTTGGCGGATAGTTCTCGTACCGATGTATCTCCACGTTCTTGCACATCTTCTAGTATTTTTTGTACCGTTTCCCGTACTTGTGCATCTGCCTTTGCTATATCAGCGTGACTTTTACCATTTTTCAAATATTTTGCCATTTAATTTCCTCCTAGTTTTTGAATACGTATGCAAAAGTAAATAAGAAAATGAAAGTTGTTAGTATCGGTTACATTATATCAATACAAAATGTAAAATACAGAAAAATGAAACCGCATTCACGAGTAATATGATGACCCAATAAATTAAATTTGTCAAGCATTTCATGTCTTCGTCCTTTACATATCTCGGATGGGCCAATCCTGAAAAATACGATTGAATTCTTTTAAACTCAATATATTTTTAAATTCCTCTGAAATGAAACCTGCATAATAAAATTGCTTATGAGGGAAGGGACCCGGGTACCTTTTGAAAGAATATTTGACAAAGTCAGAAAAGTATTTTAATATTCGTTGAAAGCGTATTCATGGTTATTAATAATTTGAGAGGAGGTCAGGGAATATTTTGCTATGTTTAAATCAAATGAATGCGATGTTGCGATGTTATATAAACCACATCCAGATGATTTTAAATATATTTGTATTTGCATACGTATTCATTTGAAGAGAGTCAGATTGTATAGTTTAATATATTTTAAAAATGAAGGAGGGAAATAGTAAAAATGTATTCTCCGAATGAAACCTTCATGACTCTTTTACAAGAGCCCATTAATTCTAGTGCACATGAAGAAGCTATTCATTACTTTGCTGAAGCAAAAAAAACTTTTCAAAATTTAAGACAGATTATTCAGCGGTTAAGTGGGTTTATGATTCTCTTTCAAAGTCAGAAATTACTTAAAGCAGAAACAGTTGCTGCTTATGAATTTGGGAAACCCTTATTAGAAGAAACGCTCGAAGAGTTAGGGAATTTGAAGGTCCCTCCCATTGCAAGGAGCCATTTTCACGCTTTACAATTAGCGGCTCATTGTTTGCAGCAATTCTACCAAATTAAAAGAGACTTTAACTCAAAGGATGATAGTAGTCTCATTCTTCTAGAAAAAGCATATACAGCTTTGAAAAGTACTTCTGGTTTCTCAAATGGCCTGAACATGATATCTTTAGACGCTAGTTGTGCATGTGGGCATCATCATTGAATGTAAGGTGAATTTTTTCCTGGAAGTTATTCACTTTATGAAATCTTATATTCTATTAAGTATATTCTATAAAAAGGAGAAAGATCGCTATGAACAACTATTCTATTTGGGTATTAGAATATGCATATGTACCTGACTATCATGTTGGCGGTGTTATCTACGGAGCCCATAATGAAGGATATCTTAAACTTCCGTACTGCTACGCCCTGATAAAAGGAAATGGACATACCGCACTTGTCGATGTTGGATTTAATTATAAGGAATACGGGGAGGAACTTGCTAAGCGTTTTGGTGTCATCAACTGGCATAGCCCGAAAGAGGTTTTAGCGGAAGTGGGAATATCACCGGAAGAAGTTGATACTGTTCTTGTAACACACGCTCATTTTGACCACTTTGGAAATATTGAAGACTTCCCTAATGCAAAATTTTACGTACAAGAGCGAGAGATTTCCAAGTGGTTGTGGGCTATGTCTTTACCTAGCCAGTTTGAATTTCTTACTGGAGCACTGGATCCAGGTGATATTATTCGTGCCGCAAAGCTTGCCAAAGAAGGAAGACTAGTATTAGTAGATGGAGACATTGAAAATGTTTTACCTGGAATTGATTTGTTTACTGCTTATGACTCCCATACATTTGGTTCACAATTTATTCGTGTTAAACAAAATAATAGTGAAGAAAACGCTTGGATCTTAGCAGGTGATTTAGTATATGTTTTTGAAAATATTGAAGGAAGAAATGGAGACGGTAAATATCTCCCTGTAGGTCTAGCCTCAGGCAGCCAAACAAACCTACTCTTCGCAACAGATAAAATGATGAACTTGGTGAATAGGGAAGCTAAACGTATTATTCCTGTGCATGAGGAACGTCTTGTAGAGCGGTTCCCTTCTCGCATTACTAAAGATGATTTACATATAGTTGAAATTGTTCTTGGCGATGGGGAGGTTTCCAAAGTCAAGTAATTTTATATTTAATAAATAACCTATTTGGAAAGGTGGACTATATACTATATGGTGCAACCTAAATTAAAGCCAAGTGAAAACTTAATGAATTCTTCCTGGAAAAAGAACTTTTCACTTGGTCAAAACGGCTTAATGGTAACTTTATCTTCTTTTCTTGGCTGGACAATGGTTAACATGGATAACTCTTTTTTTAGTAGCGTATACCCACTCATACAAAAGGATCTACACTTATCCGATGGAATGATTAGTTCCATCATAACGGTAATGGCCATTGCAGGATGCTTAGCTACACTCATATCCGGTCCTCTCGCTGATTATATTGGTAGAAAGGTGATTTTTCAGTGGACAATTGCCTTTACAGCGATTGGAAGTGCGCTTAGTGCGGTTTCAGGTGGTTTTATCGTACTCCTTATTGCTCGTTGCATGACCATGGCAGGAAATGCTTCAGAATGGATGATCGGACAAGTCATGGTAACAGAAGGCACACCGAAAGAATCGAGAGGATGGTGGACAGGTGTAGCACAAGTTGGATGGCCTGTTGGTTACTTTTTGACATCTATTATTGTTACTATATTCGTACCTGCTTGGGGATGGCGCGGTGTTTTCTGGGTTGGACTTCTCCCAGTTGCTCTCATATTATTATCTAGAATATGGGTAAAAGAGAGTGATCGTTTTGTTGAAGTTAAAAAAGAGAGAGAAAATAAGAGGAAACATGCTCCAAATGAAAAAATAAGCCAATTCACTTACCGCCAGCTGCTTAATTCCGATTTACGCAACAGGACTCTACTGTTATGGCTGTGGCAATTCATATACAATTACGGGCTTTATGCAGTTGCCTTCTTTTTACCTAGCATCGCAGCTGCACATGGCTTCAAGCTTTCTGATACCTGGGTTATTAATGCTTGGGGAACAGCAATAGGAGCACTTGGTTTCTTATTAGCAGCATTTTTGGGGAATATATATGGACGTAAACAAATTGCCCAAATTTGGTTATTGCTAGGCGGTATCGCTGGCACATGCTTTGCCTTTTTTACAAATACACCACATCAAATGGCCTTTTGGTGGTCTGCGTACTACTTCTTTACTGTGGGGCATATGGGCGTTTATATCCCTTATATGATGGAGAGTTTTCCTACAAGAACGCGGGCCACCGGCTCATCTTTAATGTCTTTTGCAAACTGGGGTGCCCTTTTACTTGCGGGCATTACTTCGGAATTAATGGTGAAAACTATAGGGGTTGAAATATCGACATTTATTTGGCTGGGTATAGCGAGTTGGATAGCATTTATTTGCAGTTTAGGCACTCCTAAAATTGCGCCAGGACAAGAGCTTGAGGATATTATCGTATAACAAATAAAGTACCTTATCATATTAGACCTAAATCATTCAAAAATAATCAAAAAAACAATAGGTAGGGACTGACTCTAATGGTTGTTAACCCATTAGAGTCATTTTGTGCGCCTGGCATGGGTGCAATCTATAGGGTGGGAGTCCCGAACTGTGAAGGCAGAAGTAGCAGTTAGCTTAACGCAAGGGTGTCCATGGTGACGTGGAATCTGAAGGAAGCGAGCGGCAAACCTCCGGTCTGAGGAACACGAACTTCATATGAGGCTGGGTATCGCTGGACGAGTTTGCAAAACAAAACAAAGTCCTTTCTGCCGAAGGCGATACAAAGTAAATGAAGCAGATAGATGGAGGGAAAGATTGTATTCTTCCCCAGGGAGGTCTGACTGTTAAGCCGGGCACACTCGGTAACCTATTTAGTGATAAATAGCTGAACAGTCAGAAGTCAGCAGATCATAGTACCAATGGTATCTAGAGCCATTGGGAAGGACTGAATCAATTTAGGAGAATCAGCACTTGGCGTACGTGTTGCTTGTTGAAGC
>NZ_MLYQ01000033.1:0-60044 GCF_001866725.1 Bacillus sp. MUM 13 | reverse complement strand
GTAGGACGCCGCCAAGCAATTGGGAGGCCAGCAGAGATGCTGGTCTTTTTTGTGTGCAGAAATGGATATTTCATAAGAGCTCAAAAGAGAGGTTCTATAATATTTGTTGGGGTTTATACAAAATTTGAACATAAAAATGCACGTAACCATCCAGTCTTTTATACTTGAGTTGACGAGAAACAAGTATAGATTGGAGATACGTGCACAATGAATTCTATCATAAAATTGCCTGGATTTGAAGATGTAATGGTGACGAAAATGGAGGAAGCAGGAGAAAAGATGTGCATTCATGCTGAGATGCCTGTCCAACCCCATACCTGTCCACTTTGCCAGTCCCGTACCGAGAAAGTCCATGACTATCGGATACACAAAATCAAGCACTTAAAACTATTTGAACGACAGACGCTGCTCTTCTATCGAAGGCGCTGCTATACCTGCCAGTGCGGAAAGAAGTTTGCGGAAAGTGCCCCCTTTGTGAAACGGTATCAGCGCTTATCAATTGAGCTGAACCAGGCCATTAAGATCCGCCGCAGTATAAAGGGGAAGACCTTCAAAGAAACAGCTGACATATATGGGGTCTTTTCTTCCACGGTGGTAAGGCGATTTGATCAATTGGCGGAGAGTACCGGAAACGAAGAAGCCAAAGAACTGCCCGAAGTGATTGTGATTGATGAGTACAAGGGCGATACGAAGGCAGGGAAATATCAGCTGATCGTCGCAAACGGAATCACCAAAGAACCCATTTGATATCCTAGAAAACCGTTATAAGGGCACCATCAAGCAGTACCTGAGTAAATACGGGGCTAAGGTCCAAGTGATTGTCATGGATATGAGCTCCACATTCAAGGCAGCTGTTTAAGAGGCACTTGGAAAACCTGTCATTGTAGCCGACCGTTTTCACTTCGTGCGGTATATCTACTGGGCGATGGACGGGGTGAGAAGAAGGGTACAATCTGAATGGCATGATTATGACAGGAAGAAGTGCAAGAAAATGCCTTATATCGCTTTTACGCGGCAATTGATCAGTCAGGGATACTGAATTCTCAAAAGCCGCCCAAACTGAGATGCTGAACAGCTTTAGCTATAATTACTCAAACAGTTTTTTACAGGGCATCAACCATTTAACGAAAGTCATGAAACAGAATCCTTTGGCTTTCGCAGCTTTACCCGTTTTCAATCCTATTTACCCACAGGTATAAAAGGTTGAGTGCGCATATTGGATAAGGGTGACGACATGAGCCCATCACCCCAACATTTGACGGAGAACCGAAAAACCTGAATGCAGAGCCAAAGAAATTGAACGATGAGTGAGCAGTGTAAGATGGATGGTGAGCGGCAGAGCCTGATGAAAAAGTTCCCCAGTCCGGTTACCGCTATTCAGGTGTTCGAATGCAAGCAGTTAAACCCGTGTACCAGGGCTGCAAGGGACTTTTGCCAAAACCGCAGGGTCCTATGGCAGAGCAGAATGTAATACAGCACCATTTACCAGGATTAATTACGGTTTAAAGCAAATTGCCCAGATTACAGGGTTATGAATGATGGATCAAAAATAAAAGCAATAATACTTATATAGAGGAATATCTGATTATGACTCACATAAAGAGCTTTAGTCTCATAGTATTTTATAGGCGCTAAAATGAAGTTTTTAGAAAGCTTGCATATAAAAATTTTGATTTTGTCAGAAGGCAGCGTTTTACATGATTCATTATGAGGTATTAAATATATATAAAAAAATTAATTTTTAGAGTATGCCGACCCCTGCATTTTGGCGAAAATGTTTAATGTATTTACATAAAGCGTATGAGTTGCAAATTGTGATTTTCAATGTATAATAAAAGTCAAATATAGTCAAAGTCAGAATGGGGGAGGCTAGTGAAGAATATATCTGATGTTATCGAAAATTATTTGAAGCAGATTTTAGAGATAAGTCAGAAGGATATTTTAGAAATAAAGAGAAGTGAAGTGGCAGATAAGTTTCAATGCGTTCCTTCTCAAATAAATTACGTAATCAACACCCGATTTACGATTGAAAGAGGTTATGTGGTTGAAAGCAAGCGCGGCGGCGGGGGCTATATAAGGATCATGAAAGTAAAATCATACGATCACGCGGAGCTAATCGATCAATTGATGTCTCTTTTGGGCTTAAGGGTTTCACAGTCAACGGCAGAAGGGGTTATTTTCCGGCTGATAAATGAAGAGATTATTAATAAAAGAGAAGCGAAGATTATGATGAGCGTTATTGATCGTTCTGTCATTTACATGGATCTGCCAGAGCGTGATGAATTGAGATCCCGTATTTTGAAAGCCATGCTTACCACATTAAAATATAAATAGTCCGGCAGAGGTGATGAGAATGAATTGCCAGGAATGCAATCAAAGACCTGCAACTCTTCATTTTACGAAAATTATAAATGGCGAAAAGACTGAAGTCCATCTTTGTGAAGTATGTGCACAGGAAAAAGGCGATATGTTTATGCCTAATGGAGCACAAGGCTTCTCATTCAATCATTTGCTTGCAGGTTTGCTTAATAATATTGAACCTGGATTTCAGCAGACGAAAGCTAATTCATTTCCAAAGCGTGAAGAATTGCGGTGCAGCCAATGCAATCTTTCCTTTCAGCAATTTGTTCATGTAGGAAAGTTCGGCTGTGCGGAATGCTATCAGTCCTTTAATGAACAGCTCGATCCTATCTTTAAGCGGGTGCATAGCGGCAATACCGCACATATCGGAAAAATACCAAAGAGGATTGGCGGAACGATTCATCTAAGAAAACAAATTACGGATTTAAAGGGTGTGCTGAAGCAGCATATTGATAAAGAGGAATTTGAAGAAGCAGCTGAAGTCAGGGATAAAATACGCTCACTGGAAAAAAGGCATGAAGAGCAAGAGGGGGTCGACCATTCATGAGCCTTGAACGATTTGTTCAAAATGCAATGAGCTCCTGGTTAACAGAAGAAGGTCCTGAAAATGATATTGTTTTAAGCTCGCGTGTCCGCTTGGCAAGGAATTTTAAGGACTTCACTTTCCCTACTTTCTTTAAGCAAGAAGAAGCTCAGCAAATACTGGATTTGATTAAAAACAGGCTTGAAGAGTCAGACTCCGCACATCCTGGTGTCGGCAAGCTTGAGTTTATTGAAATGGGGGAACTGCAGCCCCTGGAAAAAAACGTACTGGTGGAGAAACACCTGATAAGCCCCCATTTGGCTGAGGAATCGCTGTATGGAGCATGCCTTCTATCAGAAAATGAAGAAGTCAGCATTATGCTGAATGAAGAAGACCACTTGCGCATACAGTGTTTATTTTCAGGGCTTCAGCTTACTGAGGCATTGAAGCTTGCAAATACAATTGACGACTGGGTCGAAGAAAATCTGGATTATGCATATGATGAAGAAAGAGGTTATTTGACCAGCTGCCCTACAAATGTGGGCACGGGCTTAAGGGCTTCAGTTATGATGCATTTGCCGGGCCTGGTGCTGACACAGCAGCTTAACCAAATTGTCCCTGCTATGAACCAGCTAGGGCTGGTGGTAAGGGGGATATACGGCGAAGGCAGTGAAGCCCTTGGGAATATTTTTCAGATATCCAATCAAATTACCCTGGGTAAATCTGAAAAAGATATCATTGAAGATCTTTCTATGGTGGTAAAACAGATAATCGCCCAGGAAAGGTCAGCAAGAGAAGCATTAGTTAAGACCTCTAACATACAATTAGAAGATAGAATATACCGATCTTATGGTATTTTATCAAATGCAAGAATTATTGAGACCAAGGAAGCGGCCAAATGCATATCTGATGTTAGAATGGGGATAGATTTGGGCTATATCACCAACGTTTCCAAAAATATTTTAAGCGAGCTGATCATTTTGACTCAGCCGGGTTTCCTGCAAAAATATGCCGGGGGTCCACTGAGAGCCCGGGAAAGAGATATACGGCGTGCTTCATTGATAAGAGAACGATTAAATGAAGAGAAAAACGAAAATTCTGAAGGAGGAATTACCCTATGATGTTTGGTCGTTTTACTGAGAGAGCCCAAAAGGTCTTGGCCTTGGCACAGGAAGAAGCAATTCGTTTAGGACATAACAATATTGGAACAGAACATATATTGCTGGGTTTGGTCAGAGAAGGGGAAGGCATAGCAGCTAAGGCTTTGCATGCTCTTGGTCTAGGTGCTGAAAAGATCCAGAAAGAAGTGGAAAATCTTATTGGCCGAGGACAGGAGACTGCACAAACTATCCATTACACTCCTCGTGCAAAAAAGGTGATTGAACTATCCATGGACGAAGCGAGAAAGTTAGGCCATTCCTATGTTGGAACCGAGCATGTGCTTTTAGGGCTTATCCGTGAGGGTGAAGGTGTAGCGGCACGTGTGCTCAATAACTTGGGAGTAAGCCTTAACAAGGCACGCCAGCAAGTGCTGCAGCTATTGGGAAGCAATGAATCAGGCGGCCACCAGGGGAATGCTTCTGCAAATGCGAGCACTCCGACTCTTGATAGCCTTGCCCGCGATTTAACGGCTATTGCCCGTGAAGGCAGCCTTGATCCAGTTATTGGCCGCAGCAAGGAAATTCAGCGTGTAATTGAAGTGCTGAGCCGCCGGACAAAAAATAACCCAGTACTTATCGGGGAGCCGGGTGTCGGCAAGACAGCGATTGCTGAAGGTCTTGCCCAGCAGATCATTAATAATGAAGTGCCGGAAATCCTTCGTGATAAGCGTGTTATGACCCTTGATATGGGCACTGTTGTAGCGGGAACCAAATACCGCGGTGAATTTGAAGACCGCTTGAAAAAGGTCATGGATGAAATACGCCAGGCAGGAAACATTATTCTGTTTATTGATGAGCTTCATACACTGATTGGAGCAGGCGGAGCAGAAGGCGCAATCGATGCTTCAAATATTTTAAAGCCTTCACTGGCCCGCGGTGAATTGCAGTGTATCGGTGCAACCACTTTGGATGAATACCGCAAATATATCGAAAAGGATGCTGCACTAGAACGGCGGTTCCAGCCGATTCAGGTCGATGAGCCGACTATCAGTGAATCCATTCAGATTTTGCAGGGCCTTCGTGACCGCTATGAAGCACATCACCGTGTTTCCATTACAGATGAAGCCATTGATGCAGCAGTTAAATTGTCAGACCGCTACATTTCAGACAGATTCCTTCCTGATAAGGCGATTGATTTAATAGATGAAGCGGGTTCAAAGGTTAGGCTTCGTTCTTACACAACACCGCCGAACTTAAAGGAACTTGAGCATAAGTTAGATGAAGTGCGCAAAGAAAAAGATGCATCGGTCCAGAGCCAGGAATTTGAAAAGGCTGCTTCTTTAAGGGACACAGAGCAGCGGTTAAGGGAGCAGCTTGAAGAAACTAAAAAGACCTGGAAGGAAAAGCAGGGACAGGAAAACAGCGAAGTAACCGTGGACGATATTGCCCATGTAGTATCAAGCTGGACTGGAGTTCCGGTAACGCGCCTTGCCCAGACTGAGTCTGACAAACTTCTTAATATGGAGGAGATCCTTCACTCCAGGGTTATAGGACAGGAAGAAGCGGTTAAAGCAGTATCGAAAGCAGTCCGCCGTGCAAGAGCAGGGCTGAAGGATCCGAAACGCCCGATTGGTTCATTCATTTTCCTTGGACCGACTGGTGTAGGTAAAACGGAGCTTGCAAGAGCTCTTGCAGAATCCATCTTCGGCGATGAAGAATCCATGATCCGAATTGATATGTCCGAGTATATGGAAAAACATTCGACATCACGTCTTGTCGGATCGCCTCCAGGATATGTAGGATATGAAGAAGGCGGACAATTAACAGAAAAGGTCCGCAGAAAACCATATTCAGTAGTGCTGCTGGATGAGATTGAAAAAGCGCATCCTGACGTGTTTAATATTCTTCTGCAAGTTCTTGAAGACGGAAGATTGACAGATTCTAAAGGACGCACAGTAGATTTCAGGAATACCATCCTGATCATGACTTCAAATGTCGGTGCATCTGCACTAAAAAGCAATAAATATGTAGGCTTTAATATCCAGGATGAAGGACAGGATTATAAAGATATGAAAGGGAAAGTGATGGAAGAGCTAAAACGTGCCTTCCGTCCAGAGTTCCTGAACCGTATCGATGAAACGATTGTTTTCCACTCCTTGGAGAAAAAGCATTTGAAGGAAATTGTCACTCTTATGGCAGATCAATTAATTACACGCCTGAAAGAGCAGGATGTCTTACTGGAACTTACTGATGCAGCAAAAGAAAAAGTGGCAGATGAAGGTTTTGACCCTGAATATGGGGCAAGGCCAATCCGCAGGGCGATCCAGAAGCATGTAGAAGATTACCTTTCTGAAGAATTGCTAAAAGGCAACGTCCAAAAAGGGCATACAGTGGTCCTGGATGTTCAAAACGGAGAATTTACAATTAAGCAGGGAGCAACTGTTAACGCTGACTGACTTTGAACAGCAAGGAGGTACACGCATATTTGCAGTGTACCTCTATTTTTTGGCTGTTTTCTGGCTAGTGCTTCATAATTGGAAATGATGATTGAAGCGGAAAATCAGAGCCTGGAGCGGAAATTATCACTCATTAACAAAGCTTAATAAAAAATAGAAGGATTAAACCGCCAGGACATTTAATATGTTAGTAGTGGTGGCTGTAATTCTTATAAGATTGCAAGTGAAAAGGAGTTAATTATGGCTGCAAAAAAGAAGACAAAATTTATGTGCCAATCCTGCGGTTATGAGTCTGCAAAATGGATGGGCAAATGCCCGGGGTGCGGTGAATGGAATCAGATGGTGGAAGAAGTTGAAATTGTCAAACCCGCCAGAAGAGGCGCTTTTTCGCATTCCGACCCTGCCGGATTGGGCGCTGGCCGCCAAAAGGCTGCACCTATAACCACCATTGAAACATCACAGGAGCCCCGGATTGCGACTGACTTGGGAGAGTTGAACAGGGCGCTTGGCGGAGGAATTGTCCAAGGTTCGCTAGTGCTTATAGGAGGGGACCCTGGAATCGGAAAGTCCACTCTGCTGCTGCAGGTGTCTTCACAATTGGCGAGAAAACAAAAAAAGGTTCTTTATATATCGGGAGAAGAATCCGTTAAACAGACCAAGCTTAGAGCGGATCGTCTCGGGGCCGCTTCAGAAAATTTATTTGTTTATTCGGAAACAGATATGGATTATATTCAGCAGGCCATCAGCGATGTTCAGCCTGACCTTGTCATAATAGATTCGATTCAGACAGTCTTTCAATCTGAAGTAACATCTGCCCCTGGCAGCGTTTCTCAGGTCCGCGAGTGCACTTCCACGCTGATGCGGATTGCCAAGACTACAGGTGTTGCCATTTTTATTGTCGGCCATGTGACGAAAGAGGGAGCAATTGCGGGTCCCCGGCTATTAGAGCATATGGTGGATACTGTCCTGTATTTTGAAGGAGAGCGGCATCATACCTACCGGATCATCAGGGCAGTTAAAAACAGATTCGGTTCCACTAATGAAATGGGTATTTTTGAAATGAAGGAAAACGGGCTTGAAGAAGTCGGAAATCCGTCGGAAATATTTTTGGAGGAGCGCTCACAAGGTACATCCGGCTCCACGGTTGTTGCTTCCATGGAAGGAACCCGTCCGGTACTCGTAGAAATTCAGGCGCTAATTTCACCTACCAGCTTCGGGAATCCAAGGAGGATGGCAACAGGCATTGACCATAACCGGGTTTCTCTGTTAATGGCTGTTTTGGAGAAAAGGGTTGGACTGCTTCTGCAGAACCAGGATGCTTACTTAAAGGTCGCTGGCGGAGTAAAGCTGGATGAACCGGCCATTGACCTGGCTGTATCGGTCAGTATTGCCTCCAGTTTCCGTGATAAACCGACAAAGCCATCTGACTGCCTGATTGGCGAAGTGGGGCTTACAGGGGAAGTCAGAAGGGTTTCGCGCATTGAACAGCGGGTGCAGGAAGCTGCTAAGCTTGGCTTTGAACGCATTATTATCCCGTCGAATAACATAGGCGGATGGAGTGTTCCAAAAGGAATAGAAATCGTAGGAGTATCAACTGTAGCGGAGGCTCTTAAATATGCTTTAGGAGGGTGACGATGACAGATAAAAAGGCATTTGAGAAAATGAAATTGGATATCCTTCAAGTGGTTGCTCCCGGTACTCCCCTGAGAGAAGGAATTGATAATGTATTACGGGCCAATACAGGGGGATTGATTGTAGTAGGATGCAATGACCGTGTACGCTCTATCGTTGATGGAGGATTTTTAATCAACTGCCCCTGTACCTCAAGTACCATGTATGAGCTGGCTAAGATGGATGGAGCGATCATCCTGAATGAAAAAGCCAATCAAATCATTCTTGCCAATGCACAGCTTGCTCCGGATACCTCTGTCCCTTCTACAGAAACAGGTATGAGGCACCGGACTGCTGAGCGGGTTGCGAGGGAAACAAAGACTCTTGTTATTGCAATTTCCCAAAGGCGGAATGTCATTACCCTTTATCAAGGCAATTTCCGCTATGCACTCAAAGATATCGCAGTCATTTTAGCAAAAGCCAACCTGGCCATTCAAACCCTAGAGAAATATAAAGCCGTTCTGCAGCAAAGCATATCGGACTTAGGTTTGCTGGAATTTGAGGAAATGGTTACGTATGCTGACCTTCTTCGGGTATTTCACAGGTATGTAATGGTGCTGAGGATTAAAGGGGAGCTTCTTGCTTACCTGAATGAGCTGGGAACTGAAGGGCGGCTGATCCGTCTCCAGATGAATGAGCTTCTGTATGACCTTGAACAGGAGGGAAGGCTGCTTATTAAAGATTACAGCTATGATAAGGAGGAAAAGCCAGAAGGAATTATCGGGCGTCTTGAGGAGATGGCGCAGCTGGAAAAAATGGAAGACAGCCAGTTGATCAAGGCGCTTGGATACAATGGTTATATACACCTGGACGAAAGCGTGAAAACCAGGGGTTACCGGCTTCTGCACAAAATTCCACGGCTTCCCTCCTTGATTATTGAAAATTTGATAAAGCAATTTAATGATTTCACCCATATAAGCAAAGCAACTGTCGAACAGCTGGATGATGTAGAAGGAATTGGGGAAGTAAGGGCAAATAAAATAAAAGAGGGCTTGAAAACATTAAGAAACCAGCTTATTGCTGAAAGAAAAATGTAAGGTCAAAAAGTGTGAAAAATTTATGACAGCCTCCTTTTGCAGATGCTTTTTATCAGTTTCTTATTTTTGACACCCCTTTCCCCTGATGCTAGGCTAATGGTACAATCAATCCCGCTTCATGAAAGCTAGTGAAAAATAATCATTTTGCAGAATAAAAGCAACAATTTTGAAAACAGGGTTTCAATTTTTTTAAAGTGTCAATAATGATTAAAAGGAGGTGAGAGGATGTTAAAACGCATTATTCAAGCATGCTTTTTGATTTTAGGCGGAACTCTAGGCAGTTTCCTGATTCCTGAACTATTAACGTTGTTACATGCAGATGATATTGCTTTTATAAACAATCCTTATGTTAGTGTGATTTTAGGCGCAATTATATTCTATCTTTTTACTTTTTGGGCAGTGGAGTATGTAGTCAACTTTATGAAGTGGTTTGAAGAAACGCTCGTTAAAGCCCCAATAACAGATATTATATTCGGGAGCCTTGGACTTATTGTAGGACTGTTTGCAGCCTTTTTAATAGGATCTGCTCTTAATTTAATCCAGGTTCCGGTCATTAATACGGTGGCGCCAATTCTCTTAACACTGTTATTCGGCTATTTAGGCTTTCAGGTTGGATTTAAAAAACGTGATGAATTGCTGCATTTATTTTCAAAAAGCACGAAAAGAAAGGGTTTGGACGGCCATTCAGAAGATGGTGAGGATGATAGAAGCAAGCTGAAGATTCTTGATACAAGTGTTATTATTGATGGAAGAATCGCTGATATCTGCCAGACCGGGTTCCTGGAAGGAACCATAGTCATTCCCCAATTTGTGCTGCATGAACTGCAGCATATCGCAGATTCATCTGATGCACTAAAGAGAAATCGTGGCAGGCGCGGACTGGATATATTGAATCGTATCCAAAAAGAAGTGCCGATAAAAGTAGAAATGTATGAAGGCGATTTTGAAGATATCCAGGAAGTCGACAGCAAGCTTGTTAAGCTTGCGAAGATTTCAAACGGAATCGTTGTTACAAACGACTTTAACCTGAATAAAGTTTGCGAGTTTCAGAATGTTCAGGTGCTGAATATCAATGATTTGGCTAATGCCGTAAAACCTGTAGTTCTTCCGGGTGAAGAGATGAATGTACAAGTCATTAAGGACGGAAAAGAACAGAATCAGGGAATTGCATATTTGGATGACGGGACAATGATCGTGGTGGAAGGCGGAAGGGATCATATCGGCAAACGCATAGATGTTCTTGTGACTAGTGTTCTGCAGACATCTGCCGGCCGCATGATTTTTGCCAAGCCTAAATTGCTGGAAAAAGCATTATAAAACAGGTTAGGGGAAGAGATATGTTTTATGAAGTAGTAATACCTGCAGCCGGCCAGGGAAAGAGAATGAATGCGGGTAAAAATAAGTTATTCATTGAGCTGGCACAAATACCTATTATCGTTCATACTCTCAGGGTTTTTGAAGATGATCCCAACTGCAGGGGAATCATCCTTTCCATTAATCCTGCTGAGGAAGCGATATTCTCAGGCCTTGTTTCCCTTTATGGTTTTAAAAAGATAAGTAAATTAACGGCAGGCGGCAGTGAACGCCAGCAAAGTGTATTCAATGGAATCAGGGAGTTATCGACTAGTGATATTGTGCTGGTTCACGACGGAGCACGGCCATTTATCGATTCAGGATTGATTGGCGAGCTGGCAGATGCTGCATCCGTACATGGAGGAGCGGTAGCGGCTGTTCCCGTGAAAGATACCATAAAAAAAGCAAAAGACGGAGCTGTACTGGAAACCGTTGAACGATCTGGCTTGTGGGCGGTTCAGACACCACAGGCTTTTCGTGTTTCAGCCCTGCTTGAAGCACATAAAAGAGCGGAAGAGGAAGGTTACCTGGGAACAGATGACGCAAGCCTGCTTGAAAGATCAGGCCAGCCTGTTGTCATTATAGAGGGAAACTATGATAACATTAAAATAACTACACAAGAAGACTTATACTTTGCCGAAGCAATTTTACATAAAAAAAGCGGAAGCACCTTGAACAGCCTCGACTAGCATAAGACGCCTAAGAAAAGAAGGCGCACTTTGGCTTCATTTCTTAGGCGGTTTATGACCTCGAGAGGCTAGGTGCTGCAGCTGGACTAAAAAAGCGGAAGCACCTTGAACAGCCTCGACTAGCATAAGAAAGGCGGGTCGCTGCTTTCTTAACTAAAAAAACAGATTACATGTGAAAAAAGGAGAGGGCTGTATGTTTAGAATTGGACAGGGATATGATGTGCACCAGCTTGTAGAAGGAAGGCCGCTAATTATCGGAGGAATCGATATTCCTTATGAAAAGGGATTGCTTGGCCACTCGGATGCAGATGTTTTGCTGCATACTGTTGCTGACGCGTGCTTGGGTGCAATTGGTGCGGGAGATATCGGAAAGCATTTTCCGGATACAGATCCGGAGTTTAAGGATGCTGATTCAGCCAAGCTTCTTCAGCATATTTGGACAATAGTAAAAAAAGAAGGATATGTGCTGGGAAATGCCGATTGTACGATTATTGCCCAAAGCCCTAAAATGGCTCCTTATATTGAGCAAATGAAGGAAAGAATTGCTGAATTGCTTGAAGCAGCTCCAGACCAAATTAACGTGAAGGCAACAACCACGGAAAAGCTTGGATTTACCGGCAGAAGTGAAGGGATTGCTGCACAGGCGGTTGTTCTTTTGGTCAAAGCGGATTGAAGCAGTAATTGGGATGCTTTAAAATGTAATCCTAAAATGATAAGATGGAATGATAGAGTATCAGTAATACCTTAGGAGGCGTCACAAAATGACTAGCGAAGTTCGAGTACGTTATGCACCAAGCCCGACTGGGCACCTGCACATTGGTAATGCGCGTACTGCTTTATTTAATTACCTGTTTGCAAGACACCAAGGCGGAAAATTCATCATCCGCATTGAAGATACAGATCAAAAACGCAACATTGAAGGCGGAGAAGAAAGCCAGCTGAAGTACTTGGATTGGCTGGGCATGGACTGGGATGAAGGTGTGGATGCCGGTGGAGAATACGGTCCTTACCGCCAGTCTGAAAGAAACGAAATTTATAGAGGTCTTTATACGAAGCTGCTCGATCAAGGGCTTGCCTATAAGTGCTACTGTACGGAGGAAGAAATTGAAGCGGAAAGGGAAGAACAGGTTGCACGCAACGAAACACCGAAGTATTCCGGAAAATGCCGCCACCTCACTGATGAAGACCGGGCAAAATTAGAAGCTGAAGGAAGAAAACCGAGCATTCGTTTTGCTGTTCCTGCGGGCAAGGTTTACACATTCAATGATATGGTGAAGGATGAGGTTTCTTTTGAGTCTGATGGCATTGGTGACTTTGTTATTGTAAAAAAAGACGGAATCCCAACTTATAATTTCGCGGTAGCTGCAGATGATCATTTGATGGAAATTTCCCACGTGCTGCGCGGGGATGACCATATCTCGAATACACCGAAACAGCTGATGATTTATGAAGCATTTGGCTGGGAACCTCCTGTTTTTGGCCATATGACGTTAATCGTAAATGAAAGCAGAAAAAAACTAAGCAAGCGGGATGAATCAATCATTCAGTTTATCGAGCAATATGAAGATTTAGGTTATCTGCCCGAAGCCCTCTTCAACTTTATCGCCTTACTTGGGTGGTCTCCGAGCGGGGAAGAAGAAATCTTCACAAAAGAGGAATTCATCGAGAAATTCGAGGCAGAACGCCTGTCCAAGTCACCTGCTCTTTTTGATCAGCAAAAGCTGGCATGGATGAATAACCAGTATGTGAAAGAGATTTCTGCAGAAAGAGCCATGGAGATATCGCTTCCTCACTTAATTAAAGCAGGCAGGGTATCTGCTGATTTGAGTGAACAGGAAACTGAATGGGTGAAGGACTTAGTTTCACTGTATCAGGAGCAAATGAGCTGCGGAGCAGAAATTGTGCCGCTTTCCGGTCTGTTCTTTAAAGACACCATTGACTTTGAAGAAGAAGCAAAGGAAGTTCTTGCTGAGGAACAAGTTCCTGAAGTGATGAAAGCATTTCTTGAGGAAGTTAACTCAATTGAGGACTTTACTGCTGAGGCCGTTAAAAAGGCGATTAAAAATGTGCAAAAAAGCACAGGCCATAAAGGGAAGAAGCTATTTATGCCGATCCGTTCCGCTGTTACCGGCCAGACCCATGGCCCCGACCTGCCTAAGGCAATCGCTCTTTTAGGCAAAGAAAAAATTAAACAGCGTCTAGAAAGCATTTTAAGTTAACAATTTGGCGAAAATATAATATAGTAATAAATAAAATCTTATACGATAAAAGCGCCGATAGGGAGAAGTAAGTAAACAAAGCTTATTAGAGAGAACCACAGCCTGCTGAAAGTGGTTTAAGCCTCTTGTTTCTGAAATGCACCCTTGAGTTCTTTGCTGAACATATTGCAGTAGGCAAAGACGGTATTTCCTCCGTTAAAGGATATAAGTTGGGGATGATCTGTTTTTGCACATGATGGCAAAAATACTATGACATTTCAAACAGAGTGGAACCGCGCTTGAAAAGCGTCTCTGTCATTATGGCAGAGGCGCTTTTTTGTTTTCTGAAAAATAGAAGAGAAATAAACAGGGCAAAAAAGATGGAGAGTCAGGAGGAAACACGGTGTTTAAAGTTTTTAAAGAAGACTTAGATGTGGTCTTTGACCAGGACCCTGCAGCACGCAGCTATTTAGAAGTCATATTGACTTATGCAGGCCTCCATGCCATTTGGAGCCACCGGCTTGCACATGCTTTGTTTAAAAGAAAGCTTTACTTTCTGGCGCGGATAATTTCACAAATCAGCCGATTTTTCACAGGAATTGAAATTCATCCAGGCGCAAAGATTGGAAAACGTTTTTTCATTGACCATGGAATGGGAGTAGTCATTGGGGAAACCTGTGAGATTGGCAATAATGTTTCTGTGTTTCAAGGGGTAACGCTGGGTGGTACAGGAAAAGAAAAAGGCAAGCGCCACCCCACTATCAGGGATAATGTGTTAATCGCAACAGGAGCAAAGGTTCTAGGATCCATTATCATAGGAGAAAACTCAAAAATCGGGGCAGGTTCCGTCGTACTGAAAGAAGTACCGCCAAACTCGACAGTTGTAGGCATTCCGGGGAAAGTGGTTAAAAGAGACGGGATGAAAATCAATAAAGACCTTAATCATTCAGATCTGCCTGATCCGACTGGAGACAGATTTAAAGATCTGGAAAGACAAATACATGAATTAAAAGCTGAATTAAAGCTTTGGCAGGAAAAAGGAGCAATCAAAAATGGCGATTAAAATTTATAATACCGTCACTAGGAAAAAAGAGGATTTTAAACCGTTAGAAGAAGGAAAAGTAAAAATGTATGTATGCGGTCCTACCGTATATAATTATATCCATATAGGAAATGCAAGGCCAGCTATCGTATTTGATACAGTAAGAAGGCATCTTTCCTACCGCGGCTATGATGTTCAGTTTGTTTCTAATTTCACGGATGTAGACGATAAACTGATCCGGACAGCCAAAGAGCTTGGAGAGGATGTTCCGGCTATTTCGGAAAGATTTATTAATGCCTATTTTGAGGACGTATCAGCACTCGGATGCAAAAGAGCGGATGCGCACCCCACCGTCATGGAAAATATGGACAGCATCATCGATTTCATTGCCGCATTAATTGACAAAGGCTATGCATATGAATCTGAAGGAGATGTCTATTACAGGACACGGAAATTTGAAGGATATGGCAAGCTGTCACATCAATCCATTGATGAACTGCGCGTTGGAGCAAGGATTGAAGTAGGCGAAAAGAAGCAAGATGCACTTGACTTTGCACTTTGGAAAGCAGCCAAAGAAGGTGAGATCTCCTGGAAAAGTCCATGGGGCATGGGACGCCCGGGATGGCATATCGAATGCTCGGCAATGGTGCGGAAATACCTTGGGGACACTATTGATATCCATGCTGGCGGACAGGATTTGGCATTCCCGCATCATGAGAACGAAATTGCCCAGTCGGAAGCCATGACAGGGAAGACATTTGCGAATTATTGGATGCATAACGGTTATATAAATATTGATAATGAAAAAATGTCTAAATCGCTTGGCAATTTTGTGCTTGTGCATGATATTATCAAAAAACATGACCCGAATGTACTCAGATTTTTCATGCTTTCCGTTCATTATCGCCATCCGATTAATTATAGCGAAGAATTATTGGAAAATATGAATGCGGCAATGGATCGCTTAAAGACCTCTTACCAGAATCTGAAGCATCGATTGAATTCAAGTGACGGGTTAACGGCAAATAACGAAGAATGGCTCCAGAATATTTCAGAGTTTCATGAACAATTCCTGAAAGAAATGGATGATGATTTCAATACAGCCAATGCTATTTCTGTTCTTTTTGAGCTTTCTAAACAGGCTAATTACTACTTGATGGAAAAAAACACGGATAAAAAGGTGATTGAGGCATTCATCAGCGAATTTGAAACCTTATTCGGTATTTTAGGACTGACCCTAGAGGAAGAAGCCTTATTGGATGAAGAGATCGAAGCGCTGATTCAGCAAAGAATACAGGCACGAAAAGACCGCAATTTTAAACTTTCTGATGAAATCAGGGACCGATTGAAGGATATGGATATCATTCTTGAAGATACACCACAGGGGACAAGATGGAAAAGAGGGTAAGCATGCTTCACTATGACAATAAAATTGATGAAAAGACACTGAATAGTCTAGCCCTTGCTTATATGGGTGATGCTGTATATGAAACGTATATCCGGCATCACCTTATTCAAAAGGGAGCGGTAAAGCCCAATTTGCTGCATAGAGAAGCTACTTCCTTTGTATCTGCCAAAGCCCAAAGTAAAATTATTCATTTTTTCATCGAAACACAAAGGCTGACAGATGAAGAAACGGCAGTCGTGCGGAGAGGGAGAAATGCAAAGTCCGGTACCGTTCCAAAAAATACGGATGTCCAAACATACCGATATGGAACAGCCTTTGAAGCATTGATGGGCTTCTTATATTTATCCGGGCAAAACGAAAGACTGGAAGAGCTTGTTTTAGCCGCCATTACTTATATTGAAGACGAAAAAGGGAGATGAACCTATGAGCGAAGAATACATCATTGGAAAAAACCCCGTTTTGGAAGCTCTCCGTTCCGAACGGGATATTAATAAAATTTGGATCGCAGAAGGATCTCAAAAAGGGCAAATGCAGCAAATTTTTTCTCTGGCGAAGGAAAATGGCGTTCTTGTGCAAATAGTGCCAAAGAAAAAGATTGACCAATTGGCAGAAGGAAATCACCAGGGGGTCGCCGCCCTGGTGGCAGCTTATGAATATTCAGAGGTGGATGATTTGTTCGCCGTTGCCCAAGAGCGGAATGAAGCACCTTTTTTCATTCTCCTGGATGAAATTGAAGACCCGCATAATCTTGGCTCCATCATGCGTACGGCTGATGCTGCGGGAGCACATGGGATCATTATTCCAAAGCGCAGGGCAGTAGGTCTGACTGCGACGGTTGCCAAAGCGTCAACAGGCGCAATAGAGTACATCCCTGTGGCCCGTGTGACAAATATGGCAAGAACCATCGACGAATTGAAGGAGCGGGCTGTCTGGATTGTCGGAACAGATGCTAAGGGAAGCGATGACTACCGGAGCATGGACGGAAAAATGGCGATTGGCCTTGTCATTGGGAGTGAAGGAAAGGGTATGGGCAGGCTTGTCAGGGATAAATGTGATTTCCTGATTAATTTGCCGATGGCCGGCAGAGTCACCTCTTTAAATGCTTCTGTAGCAGCAAGCCTGCTGATGTATGAAGTGTATCGAAAAAGAAATCCTCTAGGGGAATAGAACATGAATATTCTGTTGGTAGACGGTTATAACATCATTGGAGCCTGGCCGGAACTAAGAGAATTAAAAGACAAAGATCTTGCGGCAGCCAGGGACCGGCTGATTGAGCAAATGGCTGAATACCAAGCATTTACTGGCGATCGGGTAATCATCATCTTTGATGCGCAATTCGTCCAGGGAATTGCCAGAAAGTATAATAATTATAAGGTGGAAGTCATTTTTACCCGAGAAAATGAAACGGCAGACGAGCGGATTGAAAAAATGGCCATCGACTTAAATAATGTGAAGACCCAGGTTCATGTAGCTACTTCTGATTACACGGAACAATGGGTTATTTTCGGACAAGGTGCTCTAAGGAAGTCAGCCCGCGAGTTATTAATTGAAGTAACACAGATACATGCCGATATTGAAAAAAGCGTGAAAAAGACAGTGAAAATAAAACCAGCCACAAAAATCCAGCTTTCGGAAGAAGTTGCAGAAATATTCGAAAAATGGAGGCGGGGACAGCTGTAGGCTGTTGACGTACAAAATTTCCCTACTGTATAATATTGCTAACTACGGTGTACGGTCAGGGGGGGCAAATGTGGGTGTCAATTTCTCAATGAGGCATGATGAAAAGTATCTGCAATTTGATGATGATGTACTTATAGACCTGGTACATAAAGGCGACAGCGAAGCCTTGGATTTTTTAATCCATAAGTACAGAAACTTTGTCAGGGCCAAAGCAAGAACTTATTTTCTAATCGGTGCTGACAAGGAAGATATCGTTCAGGAAGGCATGATCGGCCTGTATAAAGCAATCCGTGACTTTAAAGGGGACAAGCTCTCATCTTTTAAAGCCTTTGCTGAACTTTGCATTACAAGGCAGATAATCACAGCAATCAAGACAGCCACACGACAAAAGCATATCCCGCTGAACTCCTATATTTCTCTGGATAAGCCGATTTATGATGAAGAATCTGACCGGACACTCATGGATGTGATTTCAGGGACAAAAGCCCTGGATCCTGAAGAGCTGATCATCAGCCAGGAAGAATTCGATGACATTGAATTAAAGATGGCTGAATTGCTCAGTGATCTCGAAAGAAAAGTATTGTCTCTTTATTTGGATGGACAATCCTATCAGGAGATTTCTGAAGAACTGAATCGGCACGTTAAGTCTATTGATAATGCGCTCCAGCGTGTGAAGCGGAAGCTGGAACGCTATTTGGAGGTAAGGGAAGTTACACTTTAGCTCCCCCTTTTACTATTGTGCAAGACAGATAGAACATGATTGGGCAGGTGTAAAGCCTGCCTTTTCTCATTTTTTTTGATTATTGACAATAAAAGACAGCCGTGATAAGGTTTTATGGACATAAAGATAGGACAGGTGTATGTTATGAGAAAAAAAATCATCCTGGCTTGTACCGATTGCGGTTCCAGGAATTACAGCTCTGAAAGCAATAAAGAGTCTGGCACTGAACGGCTTGAGGTCAAGAAATATTGCAGTACATGCAATGCCCATACAGTCCACAAGGAAACAAAATAAACAGTTTAAATAGATTTGAAAAAAGCTATCCCTATTTGTTGGAGGTACATTCATGAATCGCTTAACTGAGTTTTTCCGCGGAGTAGGCCGCGAGATGAGAAAAGTAAGCTGGCCTAAACGAAAAGAGCTTGCAAGATATACAGTCGTTGTTGTAACAACTGTAGCTGTAATGGCTGTGTTTTTTACAGTTGTGGATTTAGGGATTTCTAAATTAATTCGCTTTGTTCTTGAATAAGAGATTTAAAAATAAGGTATAATAGTGATAGAATAATAAGTGTCAGAAGAAAAGCCCGGAAACGGGTTTTTTAATTTGTCTTTTTTTATTTATAATAATAACGCTATTTATTGTTCGTATGTCAGTTTGTTCACGCGGCTGCCGCCTGGCATAAGGCAGTGTTCCGGAAAAACGGATCCGCCGCCCGGGACTGGAGCAAATTGGGAAGGCACGGATATAACCTTTTAAATCCTTTTGTCCCGCGAACAGGCTGCAGCACTTGTGTCAGACTAATAAATAATGGCATGTATTGCCTTGCGAAAATAGAAATTAACACGGGGAGGGATGGACGAAAAGTCCAAATGAATGGAAAAGAACTGGTATGTTGTGCACACTTATTCAGGATATGAAAATAAAGTAAAAGCAAATCTTGAAAAACGTGTAGAAACAATGGGTATGGAAGATAAGATATTCCGGGTAGTTGTACCGGAAGAGGAAGAAACAGAAATCAAAGACGGCAAAAAGAAGGTAATGAAAAAGAAAGTGTTTCCGGGCTATGTGCTTGTAGAGATTATCATGACTGATGATTCATGGTATGTTGTGCGAAACACACCGGGAGTTACAGGATTTGTTGGCTCATCTGGAGCGGGATCCAAGCCGACCCCATTATTGCCTGAAGAAATTGAAGTTGTTCTGAAGCGCATGGGAGTAGATGAAAAACGAATTGAAGTTGACTTCGAAATCGGTGAAACCGTACAGGTGAAAGAAGGTCCGTTTGCGAACTTTACCGGATTGATCGAAGAGCTTGATAAAGATAAAAGCAAAGTCAAGGTGCTCGTCAACATGTTTGGCCGGGATACACCAGTTGAACTTGATTTTAACCAGGTGGAAAAATTATAATTTGAAATAACTTGAAATCACTTTTGGAAAGTGGTAAAATTTCATAGGTCAGTATGTTTCATATGAGACCTTAACGATCTAAACATTCTTTATTCACAATATAAAGAATTACGATGAGTGGGAGGGTAAATACCCTATTACCACATCACGGACTTATAAGGAGGTGTGTCTCGTGGCTAAAAAAGTAATTAAAATGGTTAAATTGCAAATTCCTGCTGGTAAAGCTAATCCGGCTCCACCGGTTGGTCCTGCATTGGGTCAAGCTGGTGTTAATATCATGGGATTCTGTAAGGAGTTTAATGCTCGTACAGCAGACCAAGCTGGTCTTATCATCCCTGTAGAGATCACAGTATTTGAAGACCGTTCATTTACATTTATTACAAAAACTCCGCCGGCTGCAGTATTGCTTAAAAAAGCGGCTGGAATTGAGTCTGGTTCTGGTGAACCTAACCGTAACAAAGTTGCTACAGTCAAGCGTGATAAAGTACGTGAGATTGCTGAAACTAAAATGCCTGATCTAAACGCAGCAAATGTTGAATCTGCTATGCGTATGGTTGAAGGTACAGCACGCAGCATGGGTATTGTCATCGAAGACTAATCCATGTAAAAGCTATTGGTTTCTACGAGGTTGCGATTGATACTCGCAACCTTTATTCGTGGGAGGTCATTCCGTTAAAACCACAATTTAGGAGGATTTATATCATGGCAAAAAAAGGTAAACAATATCTTGAAGCAGCTAAACTAGTTGACAGTTCAAAAGCTTACTCAGCGGCTGAAGCTGTTGAATTAGCTAAAAAAGTTAGTTTTTCAAAATTCGATGCAACAGTTGAAGTGGCTTTCCGTTTAGGCGTAGACCCTAAGAAAGCAGATCAGCAAATCCGTGGAGCAGTAGTGCTTCCTAACGGAACTGGTAAAACTCAGCGTGTATTGGTTTTTGCAAAAGGCGAAAAAGCTAAAGAAGCAGAAGCTGCCGGAGCTGACTTCGTAGGCGATACAGACTACATCGCTAAAATCCAGCAAGGATGGTTTGACTTCGATGTAATCGTAGCTACTCCTGATATGATGGGTGAAGTTGGTAAACTTGGACGTGTTTTAGGACCTAAAGGCTTAATGCCAAACCCTAAAACAGGAACAGTTACATTTGATGTTACTAAAGCTGTTAACGAAATCAAAGCTGGTAAAGTAGAATACCGCGTTGATAAAGCTGGTAATATCCACGCTCCAATCGGTAAAGTTTCTTTCGAAGACAGCAAATTGGTTGAAAACTTTACAACAATCTATGATACATTGATGAAAGTTAAGCCTGCAGCTGCAAAAGGAACTTACATGAAGAATGTTTCTATAACAACTACAATGGGCCCTGGCGTGAAGGTCGATCCTTCTTCTTTCACAGCAGTAAAAAATTAATTTGACAATCCAAAACGATTATTGATATAATACGTTTTGTGTTAATAAATGAATATCATTTGTACCGAAGACAGCAGGGGCTTCTGGCTTAATATCCTGCCTAGGTAATTCGATAAATATAGTTTTAGGACTATGACTTTTGAAATTACTGCCTTCATGTCTGCTTGATATGAAGGCTTTTTCTTTAAACGGTATAAATGTTTTCAAGCAAATCAATAGGAGGTGTAAGGATGAGCAGCGTTATCGAACAAAAGAAACAAATCGTTGAAGAGATTGCTGATAAATTTAAAGCAAGCCAATCAACTGTTGTAGTTGACTACCGCGGACTGACTGTTAGTGAAGTTACTGAACTTCGTAAACAGCTTCGTGATGCAGGCGTTGAGTTCAAGGTTTACAAAAACTCAATGACTCGCCGTGCAGTTGAAGCAGCTGAACTTACTGGTTTGAACGAATCTCTTACAGGACCAAATGCAATTGCGTTCTCTAGTGAAGATGTTATTGCGCCAGCGAAAATCCTTAACGATTTCGCGAAAAAACATGAAGCATTAGAAATCAAAGCTGGAGTTATCGAAGGAAATGTTGCATCTGCTGAAGAAATTAAAGCACTTGCAGATCTTCCATCACGTGAAGGCTTGCTGTCTATGCTACTAAGCGTGCTTCAAGCACCTATCCGCAATCTTGCTCTTGCAGCAAAAGCTGTTGCAGAACAAAAAGAAGAGCAAGGCGCGTAAGCTAATAGCCGAACCGGCTGATGTTAAAAAAACAACCATTTTAGGAGGAACTATACAATGACTAAAGATCAAATCATTGAAGCAGTTAAAAACATGACTGTTTTAGAATTAAATGACCTTGTAAAAGCAATCGAAGAAGAATTTGGCGTAACTGCTGCTGCTCCTGTAGCAATGGGCGGCGGAGCTGCTGCTGGCGGTGCTGCTGAAGAACAAACTGAATTTGATGTTATCCTTGCTAGCGCTGGAGATCAAAAAATCAAAGTTATCAAAGCTGTTCGCGAAATCACAGGTCTTGGACTTAAAGAAGCGAAAGAACTTGTTGACAACACACCTAAAGCTATCAAAGAAGGCGTGTCTAAAGAAGAAGCAGAAGAAGTTAAAGGTAAACTTGAAGAAGTTGGAGCAAACGTTGAAGTTAAGTAATGTTGCTTGATAAAAAAGCTCGCTTATATTAGCGGGCTTTTTTTCGCTTCATTTCTTGTTTTCTCCATGTCTGTACGGCTGATTAGATATTGCGGCCGTTTGAATAACTGGATTCTTGAGGCGGTGCCAACAGGGAATTCTCTTGTTAAATAAAGAATCCGCGCCTCCGTTTCTTGAAAAATCTTCTCTCATATTTTCTTCAATTATTCCTTTCCGATAGGAGGAGATGACTCTGTCAGACCACTACTATTCACAAAATCCGGATGTGGAAAGCAATCCGAAATTTTGGGATTATACATTAAGAGGACGTAAACTCCGTTTTAAAAGTGATAATGGCGTATTCTCTAAAAATGATATTGATTTTGGTTCGCGCCTTCTTATTGAAACTTTTCAATTTGATAGCGAACTGAAAGGGGATATCCTGGATGTTGGCTGCGGATACGGTCCTATTGGGCTATCGATTGCAGCTTCTTTTCCGGAAAGAACCGTAGAAATGGTAGATATCAATAACCGTGCTTTAGAACTTGCTAAAGATAACGCAAAAGCCAACGGAATAAGCAATGTGAAAATCTATGAAAGTGACAGGCTGGAAAACGTGCAATCCTCCCAGTTTGCTGCTATAATAACAAATCCCCCTATAAGGGCAGGAAAAAAGGTTGTTCATGAGATTTTCGAGGAAAGTTTTAAGAAATTAGTGACTGGCGGCGAATTACGGGTTGTCATTCAAAAAAAGCAGGGTGCGCCATCAGCAATGGATAAAATGGAGCAGCTTTTTGGTAATGCAGAGATAGCAGAAAAGAAAAAGGGCTATTGGATACTTGTATCTAAAAAAGTTTGACTCTGTTTTTTGGCTATGTTAGTATTATATAATGCATATATATAATTCCTTAACTATGCAATTTTTGTACCATTTTTAGTATAAAATATGCATAATGTGGAAAAAATATATAAATAATAGTTCGTTTTATGAGTAATAGTGGTTTTTTTCAAACAAAAACCATTTTCTTTTTGTCTTTTGGAATTTAACAAGTCCAAGAGATGATTAGATCCTTATAATGCTTGATTTAAGGGGTGAATCTGTTGACAGGTCAACTTGTTCAGTATGGACGACACCGCCAGCGCAGAAGCTATGCTAGAATTAGCGAGGTTTTGGAATTACCAAATCTTATTGAAATTCAAACAGCTTCTTATCAATGGTTTTTAGACGAAGGTCTTAGGGAAATGTTTCAGGATATTTCTCCGATTGAAGATTTTACAGGTAATTTATCACTTGAGTTTATTGATTATAGCCTGGGTGACCCGAAATACTCTGTAGAAGAAACAAAAGAGCGGGATGTTACATACTCTGCTCCTCTTCGTGTAAAGGTACGTCTTGTAAATAAAGAAACAGGGGAAGTAAAAGACCAGGATGTTTTCATGGGCGATTTCCCTCTTATGTCTGAAACCGGCACATTTATTATAAACGGTGCTGAGCGTGTTATCGTATCACAGCTTGTGCGTTCTCCAAGTGTATATTACAACGGTAAAATGGACAAAAACGGCAAGCACGGTTACAGCGCAACTGTCATTCCTAACCGCGGTGCTTGGCTGGAGTACGAAACAGATGCCAAAGATGTAGTTTATGTAAGGATTGACCGCACCAGAAAGCTGCCTATCACGGTATTGCTTCGTGCGCTTGGTTTTGGTACAGATCAGGAAATCATTGATTTAATCGGTGATAATGAATATATCCGCAACACGCTTGAAAAAGACAATACTGAAAGTGTTGAAAAAGCGCTGCTCGAAATTTATGAGCGTCTGCGTCCGGGTGAACCGCCTACTGTAGAAAACGCCAAGAGTCTTTTGGTGTCCAGATTCTTTGATCCTAAACGATATGATCTGGCTAACGTAGGGCGTTATAAGATAAATAAAAAGCTTCATATTAAAAACCGCTTGTTTGGCCAGCGCATCGCTGAAACGTTAATTGATCCTGAAACAGGTGAAATTGTCGTTGAAAAAGGCACATTGCTCGATCGCCGTAATCTGGATAAAATCCTGCCAAATATCGAAGCGGGAATCGGTTTTAAAACCTATCATCCAACAGGCGGGGTAGTAGAAGAGGAAACTCTTCTTCAGCCTATTAAAATATATGCTCCAAATGATGCTGAAGGAGAAAAAGTAATTAATGTCATCGGCAATGCTTATGTATCCGATCAGGTGAAGAACATTACACCTGCTGATATTATTTCTTCTATCAGTTATTTCTTCAACCTGCTGCACCAGGTCGGAATTACGGATGATATTGACCATTTGGGAAATCGCCGTCTCCGTTCTGTCGGTGAATTGCTTCAGAACCAATTCCGCATCGGCTTATCCCGTATGGAGCGTGTTGTCCGCGAGAGAATGTCGATTCAGGATACGAACACAATTACACCACAGCAGCTTATCAATATTCGTCCTGTCATTGCTTCTATTAAAGAGTTCTTCGGAAGCTCTCAATTATCGCAATTCATGGACCAGACGAATCCTTTGGCAGAATTGACTCATAAACGCCGTCTTTCTGCATTGGGACCAGGCGGGTTAACACGTGAGCGTGCCGGCTTTGAAGTACGTGACGTTCACTACTCCCACTATGGCCGCATGTGTCCGATTGAGACACCAGAGGGCCCGAATATCGGTCTAATTAACTCTCTTTCCAGTTATGCAAAGGTGAACCCTTATGGATTTATTGAAACTCCATATCGCCGTGTAGATCCGGAAACAGGAAAAATCACTAACCGCATCGACTATTTGACAGCTGATGAAGAAGATAACTATGTTGTAGCACAGGCAAATGTCCGTCTTTCTGATGATGGTTCATTTGTTGATGAAGATGTTGTAGCCCGTTTCAGGGGAGAAAACACTGTAGTTCCGCGTGATCGCGTTGACTACATGGATGTATCCCCTAAACAGGTTGTATCTGCTGCGACAGCATGTATTCCTTTCCTTGAAAATGATGACTCCAACCGTGCGCTTATGGGAGCGAACATGCAGCGTCAAGCAGTTCCTTTAATGCAGCCGGAAGCTCCGCGTGTCGGAACCGGTATGGAATACGTTTCTGCAAAGGATTCTGGAGCTGCTGTAATATGCAAGCATCCAGGCATTGTAGAACATGTAGAGTCCCGTGAAGTATGGGTGCGCCGTGTGAGTGAGGTTGACGGACAGGAAGTTAAAGGAAACCTTGACAAATACCGCATGCTTAAATTTATCCGTTCCAATCAGGGAACGTGCTATAACCAGCGTCCGATTGTCAGTGTCGGCGACAAAGTGGTAAAAGGAGAAATCCTTGCTGATGGCCCTTCAATGGAAAAAGGAGAGCTGGCACTTGGCCGTAATGTTCTCGTTGCCTTCATGACATGGGATGGCTATAACTATGAAGATGCCATCATTATGAGTGAACGCCTTGTAAAAGACGATGTTTATACATCTATCCATATTGAAGAATATGAGTCAGAGTCACGTGATACCAAGCTTGGACCTGAAGAAATCACCCGTGATATTCCAAACGTCGGTGAAGACGCATTGCGCAACCTTGACGAGCGCGGAATCATACGTGTGGGTGCAGAAGTAAAAGACGGCGACCTCCTAGTAGGTAAAGTAACTCCTAAAGGGGTGACGGAACTTACGGCTGAAGAACGTCTATTGCATGCAATCTTTGGTGAAAAAGCACGTGAAGTCCGTGATACATCACTTCGGGTTCCGCATGGCGGCGGCGGTATCGTACTGGATGTAAAAGTATTCAACCGTGAAGACGGAGATGAGCTTCCTCCAGGCGTAAACCAGCTGGCACGTGTGTACATCGTTCAGAAACGTAAAATTCACGAAGGCGATAAAATGGCCGGACGACACGGAAACAAAGGTGTTATCTCCCGTATACTGCCTGAAGAAGATATGCCTTACATGCCTGATGGCACACCGGTTGATATCATGTTGAATCCTCTTGGTGTTCCGTCCCGTATGAATATCGGCCAGGTACTTGAGCTTCACCTTGGAATGGCAGCACGTGCACTTAATATTCACGTAGCTTCACCAGTATTTGACGGAGCGCGTGAGGAAGATGTATGGTCTACAATTGAAGAAGCTGGAATGGCGAGAGATGCCAAGACTGTTCTTTATGATGGACGTTCTGGTGAACCGTTTGATAACCGTGTTTCTGTAGGCGTCATGTATATGATTAAGCTTGCCCACATGGTAGACGATAAGCTTCATGCCCGTTCAACTGGACCTTACTCACTTGTTACGCAGCAGCCTCTTGGCGGTAAAGCGCAATTTGGCGGACAGCGTTTTGGAGAAATGGAAGTTTGGGCTCTTGAAGCATACGGTGCTGCTTATACTCTTCAAGAAATCCTTACCGTTAAATCTGATGACGTGGTTGGACGTGTTAAGACTTATGAAGCCATCGTCAAGGGTGAAAACGTTCCTGAACCTGGAGTGCCTGAATCATTCAAAGTATTGATAAAAGAACTCCAAAGTCTAGGATTGGATGTCAAGATCATGAATGCAGAAGACCGTGAAATTGAAATGCGTGATTTAGAAGATGAAGATGATCCTAACCAATCGGATACTTTGTCCATTGAAGGCGAAGATAAAGATATGGTTGCTTCTGAAGCAGGAGCTAAAAACGCAGGCAACAACTAATTAATGATATGAACTGACGGGCAGTTACTGGTATCCCTGCATTTTGCCGGGGCACCGGCTGCCTGTTGGAGCATTTAATTTAAATACTGTCTGACAGGATAATAGCAATCTTGTCTGATAGACACTCATCTAATATCTCGGCAGAGCTTGGCTATACAAGCAATAAGGGTAAAACCTGGATAACAAAAGGGAGGTAGGCCCCTTGCTAGACGTTAATAATTTTGAATATATGAAGATTGGTTTGGCTTCACCTGACAAGATTCGTTCTTGGTCACATGGTGAAGTAAAAAAACCTGAAACAATCAACTACCGTACATTAAAGCCAGAGAAAGACGGCTTGTTCTGCGAACGGATTTTTGGACCGCAAAAAGACTGGGAATGTCATTGCGGTAAATATAAGCGTGTACGTTATAAAGGTGTAGTTTGTGACCGATGCGGAGTTGAGGTTACTAGAGCAAAAGTGCGCCGTGAGCGTATGGGGCACATCGAGCTTGCTGCTCCTGTTTCACATATCTGGTACTTTAAAGGCATTCCTAGCCGAATGGGATTAGTCCTTGATATGTCTCCTCGTGCTTTAGAGGAAGTCATTTACTTTGCATCGTATGTTGTCACTGAAACAGGCGACACATCACTTGAAAAGAAACAGCTTCTTTCTGAGAAGGAATACCGCGCATACCGCGAAAAATACGGAAAAAAATTCCAGGCTGCAATGGGTGCCGAGGCTATTAAAAAGCTTCTTCAAGACATCGATACTGAAAAAGAGGTCGAATCTCTTAAAGAAGAGCTTAAAACCGCACAAGGACAGCGCAGAACGCGTGCTATTAAACGCCTTGAAGTCCTAGAAGCTTTCCGTAACTCCGGTAACGAGCCATCATGGATGATCCTTGATGTGCTTCCTGTCATTCCTCCAGAGCTTCGTCCGATGGTTCAATTGGATGGAGGGCGTTTCGCTACATCTGATCTAAATGACCTGTACCGCCGTGTAATTAACCGGAACAACCGTCTAAAAAGACTTTTGGATTTGGGCGCGCCTAGCATTATCGTACAAAATGAAAAGCGTATGCTTCAAGAAGCTGTAGATGCTTTAATTGATAATGGCCGCCGCGGACGTCCGGTTACAGGACCAGGAAACAGACCATTGAAATCCCTGTCACATATGCTGAAGGGTAAACAAGGACGTTTCCGTCAAAACCTTCTTGGTAAACGTGTTGACTATTCCGGCCGTTCCGTTATCGTAGTAGGCCCTAACCTGAAAATGTATCAATGCGGACTTCCTAAGGAAATGGCAATTGAATTATTCAAACCTTTCGTTATGAAGGAATTGGTACAAAAAGGCTTGGCACATAACATTAAATCTGCCAAACGCAAAATTGAGCGTTTATCTCCTGAGATCTGGGATGTACTAGAAGCTGTAATCAAGGAGCATCCGGTATTGCTGAACCGTGCACCAACGCTTCACAGACTGGGTATCCAGGCATTTGAACCTACACTTGTAGAAGGCCGGGCAATCCGTCTTCACCCTCTTGTATGTACCGCATACAATGCTGACTTTGACGGTGACCAAATGGCTGTTCACGTTCCTTTATCTGCAGAGGCACAGGCAGAAGCGCGCATGCTGATGCTGGCAGCTCAAAACATCTTGAATCCTAAGGACGGCAAACCTGTTGTTACTCCTTCACAGGATATGGTATTGGGCAACTATTACCTTACCCTTGAAAGAGAAGATGCAATTGGTGAAGGCATGGTCTTCAAGGATACAAGCGAAGCGCTGCTTGCTTATCAAAATGGCTATATTCATTTGCATTCCCGCTGTGCCGTACACGCTTCATCATTAAATAATGAGACGTTTACAGAAGAACAAAATAAGCAGCTTCTCATCACTACGGTTGGAAAGCTTGTCTTTAATGAAATTCTTCCTAAATCGTTCCCATACATTAATGAACCGACAAAATTAAACTTGGAAGTGAAAACTCCTGAGAAATATTTTGTTGAAAAAGGCGCAGACATTAAGGAAGTAATCAAGGCTCAGGAAATTATTGATCCTTTCAAGAAAAAGATACTTGGTAATATCATCGCGGAAGTATTTAAACGTTTCAAAATTACTGAAACATCTAAAATGCTTGACCGTATGAAAGACCTTGGATTTAAATATTCTACCAAAGCTGGAATTACGGTTGGTGTGGCTGATATCGTTGTATTAGGCGAAAAGCAGCAGATCATCGAAGAAGCACAGCAAAAAGTAGATAATGTTCTAAAACAGTTCAGACGCGGTCTAATCACCGAAGATGAGCGTTATGATCGTGTTATTTCAATTTGGAGCGCTGCCAAGGATACCATTCAGTCCAAACTGATGAATTCCCTTCACCGCCGCAACCCGATCTTCATGATGAGTGATTCCGGAGCGCGTGGTAACGCATCAAACTTCACTCAGCTTGCTGGTATGCGCGGATTGATGGCCAACCCGGCTGGACGAATTATTGAATTGCCGATTAAATCAAGTTTCCGTGAAGGCTTAACAGTTCTAGAGTACTTCATCTCCACCCATGGTGCGCGTAAAGGTCTTGCGGATACAGCCCTTAAAACGGCGGATTCAGGTTACCTTACACGCCGTCTAGTTGACGTGGCGCAAGATGTCATCGTCCGTGAAGATGACTGTGGTACAGATCGCGGATTGCTGATTTCTGCCCTGAAAGATGGAACAGAAGTTATCGAAAAACTTGAAGAACGTCTAATAGGCCGACATGCAAGGAAAGCGATCAAGCATCCGGAAACGAATGAAGTAATCGTACCTGAAAACGGCCTGATCACTGAAGATCTTGCTATCTATATCGAAGAAGTTGGCGTTGAACAAGTTTGGATCCGTTCTGCATTTACATGTAACACCAGTCATGGTGTATGTAAAAAATGTTACGGACGCAACCTGGCAACTGGCCAAGAGGTTGAAGTTGGAGAAGCAGTCGGAATCATTGCTGCTCAATCAATCGGTGAACCAGGAACACAGCTTACAATGCGTACGTTCCATACTGGCGGTGTTGCCGGTGATGATATCACTCAAGGTCTTCCTCGTATTCAAGAGATATTCGAAGCAAGGAATCCTAAAGGTCAAGCGATCATTTCTGAAATTGAGGGTACAATCGTATCAATTAATGAAATTCGCGATAAACAGCAGGAAATCGTTGTTCAAGGTGCAGTTGAATCCCGCACTTACACAGCGCCATATACAGCGCGCCTGAAAGTTACCGTGGATTCGCATATCGGACGCGGTCATGAATTAACTGAGGGTTCCATCGATCCTAAGGAACTCTTAAAAGTAACAGATGTATTATCTGTTCAAGAATACCTGCTTCGTGAAGTACAGAAGGTATACCGTATGCAGGGTGTTGAAATTGGCGACAAACATATCGAGGTAATGGTAAGACAGATGCTGCGCAAAGTAAGGGTCATTGATGCAGGAGATACAGATGTCCTTCCAGGAACCCTTTTGGATGTACACCAATTTACACAGGCGAATACAGCGGCACTTCTAACAGGTAAAATTCCTGCGACTGGCCGTCCTGTATTACTGGGTATTACGAAAGCATCACTTGAAACTGATTCATTCCTATCTGCAGCGTCCTTCCAGGAAACTACAAGAGTCTTGACTGATGCAGCAATCAAAGGCAAGCGTGATGAATTGCTTGGTCTTAAAGAGAATGTTATCATCGGTAAATTAGTACCGGCAGGAACAGGAATGCTGCGTTATAGAAAAGCACAGCCAGTATTCACAGAAACTGCAGACGAAGAAATAGTGCCTGCAGATTAAATAAAAACTGGTACATGGCAAATGATGATCATAAAGAGAAGCTTTTCTCTTTATGATCCATTCATTGCTTTTAGCTATTTTTATTAAAAGGAAATCTTTTGCTAGAGTTTTTTTTCTAAAAGAAAGTTGACAGTATACTAGTTGTAGTGATACTATAGCAAAGGTGCTCCTATAAAACCCTGTTACTTTGGAGGATATGAAACATGTCTTATGAAAAAGTGCTACAGGCAAAGTCAGTGGTTATAGGAACAAAACAAACAGTGAGAGCTCTTAAAAATAGTTTGATTCAGGAAGTTTTTATCGCTCAGGATGCTGACATATTCTTGACAGCCCGGGTTGCAGAAACAGCCAAAGAATTAAATGTTCCAATCACATACGTTGATTCGATGCGAATGCTGGGTAAGGCATGTGGTATAGATGTCGGAGCAGCAACTGTTGCCATTAAAAAGTAAAACTGTTTTTGCAGATATTTTTGCAAGAACTTTGTTTTTGCTCATTTATGAACCACCTGGATGTGTGGTACTAGAACGAAAAAGTGAAGGGAGGAAACAAAAATGCCTACTATTAATCAATTAGTGCGCAAAGGACGCGAGTCCAAGATCGAAAAATCAGATTCACCAGCACTAAACAAAGGCTACAACAGCTTTAAGAAAGCACAAACTAACGTATCATCTCCACAAAAGCGTGGTGTTTGTACTCGTGTTGGTACAATGACTCCAAAGAAACCAAACTCCGCGTTGCGTAAATATGCACGTGTACGTTTGACAAACGGTATCGAGGTAACAGCTTATATCCCAGGTATCGGACACAACCTGCAAGAACACAGCGTGGTACTTATCCGCGGCGGACGTGTAAAGGATTTACCGGGGGTACGTTACCACATCGTTCGTGGTGCGCTTGATACTGCTGGTGTAAACAACCGTATGCAAGGACGTTCTAAGTATGGAACAAAGCGTCCAAAAGCACCGAAAAAATAATTACAACTAAAAATATGAACTTTCTCGAAAGGAGGAAATGTAATGCCTCGTAAAGGACCAGTAACAAAAAGAGATGTATTGCCAGATCCGATTTATAATTCAAAGCTTGTAACTCGTTTAATCAACAAAATGATGGTTGATGGACAAAGAGGTAAATCACAAAAGATTCTTTACTCAGCACTTGACCTTATTAAGGAACGTACTGGTAATGAACCGATTGAAGTGTTTGATCAAGCACTAAAAAACATCATGCCTGTATTAGAAGTTAGAGCTCGCCGTGTGGGTGGTGCAAACTACCAAGTACCAGTTGAGGTACGCCCTGACCGCCGCTCTACTCTAGGACTTCGCTGGTTAGTAAACTACTCTCGCCTTCGTGGAGAAAAAACGATGGAAGAGCGTTTGGCTAACGAAATTATGGATGCTGCAAACAACACTGGAGCTTCTGTAAAGAAACGTGAAGATACACACAAAATGGCTGAAGCTAACAAAGCATTTGCTCACTACCGCTGGTAAGATCGGCTCTGCTTTTAAAAATACTCTAATACTAGGAAGGAGAAAGACCAAATGGCAAGAGAGTTCTCCTTAGCAAATACTCGTAATATCGGTATCATGGCTCACATCGATGCTGGTAAAACGACTACGACAGAACGTGTTCTTTATTATACAGGCCGTATCCACAAGATCGGTGAAACTCATGAAGGTGCATCTCAGATGGACTGGATGGAGCAGGAACAAGAACGCGGAATTACAATCACTTCTGCAGCAACAACTGCACAATGGAAAGGCCACCGTGTTAACATTATCGATACACCGGGACACGTAGACTTCACAGTTGAAGTTGAACGTTCCCTGCGTGTACTTGATGGTGCAGTAGCAGTACTTGATGCACAATCAGGTGTTGAGCCTCAAACTGAAACAGTTTGGCGCCAGGCTACTACTTACGGTGTACCGCGTATAGTATTTGTAAACAAGATGGACAAAATTGGTGCTGATTTCTTATATTCAGTTAAAACCATTCATGACCGTCTTCAAGCAAATGCACATCCTATCCAATTGCCAATCGGCGCTGAAGATGATTTCGAAGCAATCATTGACTTAATTGAAATGAAAGCTACTTTCTACAGCAACGATTTAGGCACTGATATTGAAGTGCGCGATATTCCTGAAGAGCATAAAGAACTTGCTGAAGAATACCGTGAAAAGCTAATTGAAGCAGTTGCAGAATTAGACGAAGACTTAATGGAAAAATACCTTGGCGGTGAAGAAATCACTAACGAAGAGCTTAAAGCAGGCATTCGTAAAGGTACTGTTAATGTTGAGTTTTTCCCTGTAATCTGTGGATCAGCATTTAAAAACAAAGGTGTTCAGCTTATGCTGGATAACGTTATCGACTTCCTTCCATCTCCATTAGATGTACCTGCTATCAAAGGTACTATCCCTGATACAGATGAAGAAGTGGAACGTCATTCAGACGATAACGAACCATTCTCAGCTCTAGCTTTCAAAGTTATGACTGACCCTTATGTTGGTAAACTGACATTCTTCCGCGTTTATTCCGGAACTTTGCAGTCTGGTTCTTATGTTATCAACTCTACTAAAGGAAAACGTGAGCGTATCGGACGTATCCTTCAAATGCATGCTAACAGTCGCCAAGAGATCTCTGAAGTACACGCAGGAGACATTGCAGCTGCAGTAGGCTTGAAAGATACTACTACTGGTGATACACTATGTGACGACAAGAATCTTGTTATTCTTGAGTCTATGGAGTTCCCTGAACCGGTTATCTCACTTTCTGTTGAGCCTAAGTCCAAAGCGGACCAAGACAAAATGTCTAACGCTCTTCAAAAGCTGCAAGAAGAAGATCCTACTTTCCGTGCACATACAGACCAGGAAACTGGACAAACCATCATTGCTGGTATGGGTGAGCTTCACCTTGACATCATTGTTGACCGTATGCGCCGTGAATTCAAAGTTGAAGCTAATGTTGGTGCACCACAGGTTGCATATCGTGAAACTTTCCGCGGCTCTGCGCAAGTCGAAGGTAAGTTTGTACGTCAATCAGGCGGACGCGGACAATTCGGACATGTATGGATTGAGTTTTCTCCAAATGAAGAAGGAAAAGGATTCGAATTCGAGAATGCTATCGTCGGTGGTGTTGTTCCTCGTGAATACATCCCTGCAGTTCAAGCGGGTCTAGAAGATTCCCTTGACAATGGTGTTCTTGCAGGATTCCCGCTTGTTGACATTAAAGCTAAATTATTTGATGGATCTTACCATGACGTTGACTCCAACGAAATGGCCTTCAAAATTGCAGCTTCAATGGCACTTAAAAATGCGGCTTCTAAATGTAAACCAGTTATTCTTGAGCCAATCATGAAAGTAGAAGTTGTCATTCCTGAAGAATACATGGGCGACATCATGGGAGATATTACTTCCAGACGCGGACGTGTAGAAGGTATGGAAGCACGCGGAAACACTCAAGCTGTCCGTGCAATGGTTCCACTATCTGAAATGTTCGGTTATGCAACATCTCTACGTTCTAACACTCAAGGACGCGGAACATTCTCTATGCACTTCGACCATTATGAAGAAGTACCAAAGAGCATTTCTGAAGAAATTATCAAAAAAAATAAAGGTGAATAATTGATTTTCGCCTTTTAATCAAGTATAACTACTTATATAAGCTATGAAAACGGGATTGCCCAGTTTTCATAGCCGTAATATACTTAAACTTTTATATAATTTAAGGAGGAATATCCTAATGGGAAAAGCTAAATACGATCGCTCAAAACCGCACGTTAATATCGGTACAATTGGTCACGTTGACCATGGTAAAACAACTTTAACAGCAGCTATCACTACTGTTCTTGCTAAAGCTGGTGGAGCTGAAGCACGTGGATACGATCAAATCGACGCAGCTCCAGAAGAAAGAGAGCGTGGTATCACAATCTCTACTGCACACGTTGAGTACGAAACTGAAACTCGCCACTATGCACACGTTGACTGCCCTGGACATGCTGACTATGTTAAGAACATGATCACTGGTGCAGCTCAAATGGACGGCGGTATCCTAGTTGTTTCTGCAGCTGATGGCCCAATGCCACAAACTCGTGAGCACATCCTTCTTTCTCGTCAAGTAGGTGTTCCTTACCTAGTAGTATTCATGAACAAATGCGACATGGTTGATGACGAAGAACTACTTGAACTAGTTGAAATGGAAATTCGTGATCTTCTTTCTGAATATGAATTCCCTGGCGATGATATCCCAGTAATCAAAGGTTCTGCTCTTAGAGCTCTTGAAGGCGATGCAGCATGGGAAGAAAAAATCGTTGAATTAATGTCAGCTGTTGATGAGTATATCCCAACTCCAACTCGTGATACTGAAAAACCATTCATGATGCCTGTTGAGGATGTTTTCTCAATCACTGGACGCGGAACAGTTGCTACTGGCCGTGTTGAGCGTGGACAAGTTAAAGTCGGCGATGTAATTGAAATCGTTGGTTTAGCTGAAGAAGCAAAATCTACAACTGTAACTGGTGTTGAAATGTTCCGTAAGCTTCTTGATTATGCAGAAGCTGGCGATAACATTGGTGCCCTTCTTCGTGGTGTTGCACGTGAAGACATCCAACGTGGACAAGTACTTGCTAAGCCGGGTACAATCAACCCACACACAAAGTTCAAAGCTGAAGTTTATGTTCTTTCAAAAGAAGAAGGCGGACGTCATACTCCTTTCTTCACAAACTACCGCCCACAGTTCTACTTCCGTACAACTGATGTAACTGGTATCTGCAACCTTCCTGAAGGCGTAGAAATGGTTATGCCTGGCGATAACATTGAAATGACTGTTGAACTTATTGCTTCTGTTGCTATCGAAGAAGGTACAAAGTTCTCTATCCGTGAGGGTGGACGTACTGTAGGTGCTGGAGTAGTAGCTACAATCCAAGAGTAATTTTAAACATTCCTATATCGAAGGGGACGCCTTTCACAAAAAGAGCAGATGGGACGCCATCTGCTCTTTTTGTTTTGTTCAAATATATTAAATAGGTTCGGCTAAAGAGAATTATTAATTCAATTGGAACGAATGTGCCAGACTGTTACTTTCTAATATAAGTGTTTATGTGCGTTGATCCTTGGGGAAGGCGCAATTCAAAATTCCTCAAAGTTTATCCTATTTAAAAAATCAGCTGGCATATACATAAAAACAATAATGATATTCACTTCGTGCAGTGTTAATGGCTCTTGTCTGTAAACATAGCATGCATATTTTTTAGATGCAGCCTTAATATTTTCTATATAATAGAAGCTAATGGACAAATCTAATTAAACGCAAAGATTTACTTGATAAAATGCATTAGCGTATGTATAATAGTAGAAGTGTGTTGCACATTGAATCGGTTAAAGTTTTTACTTGCTAATTCATAGTGCTTTATGTATAATAGACAATGTTGGTCTTTGACTGCGATGATATGGAAGGTTGCTGACACACCCGGCCGCTTTGCCATGGCGGGTGTGTGGGAAATTTCCATTGAGAAGGTCTATTTCTAAAATAGGCGAAAAGGAGGGAAAATAATGGCAAAACAAAAAATTCGTATTCGTTTGAAAGCATATGATCACAGAATTCTGGATCAATCTGCTGAGAAGATTGTAGAAACTGCAAAACGTTCTGGTGCGGCTGTATCTGGCCCGATTCCATTACCGACAGAAAGATCTGTATATACGATCCTTCGTGCGGTTCATAAGTACAAAGATTCTCGTGAACAATTCGAGATGCGTACACACAAACGTCTAATCGATATCGTTAATCCAACTCCGCAAACAGTTGATTCACTTATGCGTTTGGATTTACCATCCGGTGTTGACATTGAAATTAAACTTTAATATATAAAAACAATTAATATTCAGGAGGTGTGACTAATGACCAAAGGAATCTTAGGAAGAAAAATCGGTATGACGCAAGTATTTGCTGAAAACGGCGAGCTTATCCCTGTAACTGTTATTGAAGCAGCTAATAACGTTGTACTTCAAAAGAAAACAGTTGAAGTTGATGGCTATGAAGCTGTTCAGATCGGTTACGAAAATAAACGTGAAAAACTTTCCAACAAACCTGAACAAGGACACGTTGCGAAGGCAAACACGGCACCTAAGCGCTTCATTCGCGAATTCCGCGATACAAATCTCACTGATTATGAGATGGGTCAAGAAGTCAAAGTTGATATTTTCGCCGAAGGCGATGTAGTTGATGTTACAGGAATCTCAAAGGGTAAAGGTTTCCAGGGTGCTATTAAACGCCACGGACAATCACGCGGACCAATGGCTCACGGATCTCGTTACCACCGCCGCCCGGGTTCAATGGGTCCTGTTGCTCCAAACCGTGTATTCAAAGGTAAATTATTGCCTGGACGTATGGGTGGAGAACAAATCACTGTACAAAACCTAACTATCGTTAAAGTTGATCTTGAGCGCAACCTTCTATTAATCAAAGGTAATGTGCCTGGACCTAGAAAAGCTTTAATTAAAGTTAAAACTGCAGTTAAAGCTAAGTAATTTTTCGAGAAAGGAGGAGCATTAGAATGCCAAAAGTTACAATGTTCAACCAAGCTGGTTCTCAAGTTGGCGATATCGAGCTAAATGAGTCTATTTTTGGAATTGAGCCTAACAATAGTGTTTTATTTGAAGCAATCATCATGCAAAGGGCTTCCTTGCGACAAGGAAACCATAAAGTTAAAAACCGTTCTGAAGTGGCAGGCGGCGGACGTAAACCTTGGAAACAAAAAGGTACTGGACGCGCTCGTCAAGGATCTATCCGTTCACCACAATGGCGTGGAGGCGGTACTGTATTCGGTCCTACACCAAGAACTTATAGCTACAAACTGCCTAAAAAGGTACGTCGTCTAGCTATTAAATCTGCTTTATCTGCTAAAGTTTTGGAAGAGAACGTACTAGTTCTTGAAAGCTTGTCTTTCGAAACTCCGAAAACAAAAGAATTTGCAGCTGTACTGAAAGGTCTTTCTGTAGACACTAAAGCACTAATTATAACTGATGGAGTAGATGAGAAAGTTGCTTTATCTGCACGTAACCTTCCTGGTGTTACAGTAGTAGAAGCTAACGGTCTTAACGTTCTTGATGTTGTGTCCCACAGCAAACTGATCTTGACTAAATCAGCTGTTGAAAAAGTAGAGGAGGTGCTTGCATAATGGATGCACGCGATATCATTAAGCGCCCCGTAATTACTGAACGTTCTTCAGACTTAATGGCTGAGAAAAAATACACTTTTGAAGTCGATGTTAGAGCTAATAAAACTCAAGTTAAAGATGCTGTTCAAGAAATCTTCGGCGTTGAAGTTGAAAAAGTTAACATCATGAACTACAAAGGTAAATTCAAGCGCATGGGTAAACATGCCGGCTACACAAACAAGCGCCGTAAAGCAATTATTAAATTAACTGCTGACAGCAAAGAAATCGAGCTATTTGAAGCTTAATTCATTAGAGAAGGAGGGAAATACACATGGCGATTAAAAAGTATAAACCTACCTCTAACGGTCGACGCGGCATGACGGTGTCTGATTTCGCAGAAATCACAACTGACAAACCGGAAAAATCATTGCTTGCTCCTTTAAAAAATAAAGGCGGCCGTAACAACCAAGGTAAGTTGACAGTTCGTCATCAAGGTGGCGGCCATAAGCGTCAATACCGTATCATTGACTTCAAACGTCAAAAAGATGGTATACCAGGACGCGTTGCTACTATTGAATACGATCCGAATCGTTCAGCAAATATTGCATTAATTAATTATGTGGATGGAGAAAAACGTTATATCCTTGCTCCGAAAAACCTAGAAGTAGGTATGGAGGTAATGTCAGGTATTGAAGCCGACATCAAAGTGGGTAACACTCTTCCATTATCAAACATTCCAGTTGGTACAGTTATTCATAACATCGAGCTTAAACCAGGAAAAGGCGGACAATTAGTTCGTTCAGCAGGTACTTCTGCACAGGTTCTTGGTAAAGAAGGCCGTTATGTTCTTGTACGTTTAAACTCTGGTGAAGTTCGCATGATCCTAGCTACTTGCCGTGCAACAATCGGCCAAGTCGGCAACGAGCAGCATGAACTAATCAACATTGGTAAAGCAGGACGTTCTCGCTGGTTAGGCAAGCGCCCGACAGTCCGCGGATCTGTAATGAACCCTAATGATCACCCTCACGGTGGTGGTGAAGGTCGTTCTCCAATCGGACGTAAGTCTCCAATGTCTCCATGGGGCAAACCGACTCTTGGATATAAAACTCGTAAGAAGAAAAACAAGTCCGATAAATTTATCGTTCGTCGTCGCAAAAAATAACGGGGTTGCACTACGGTTCATATATAGAACCGTAGAACAATCACGAAGGGAGGTACACATATGGGACGCAGCACTAAAAAAGGGCCTTTTGTTGATGAGCATTTAATCGTTAAGGTTGAAAAGTTAAATGAAGCTGACAAGAAACAGGTAGTAAAAACTTGGTCTCGTCGTTCAACAATCTTCCCGCAATTCATCGGCCACACAATCGCTGTTTATGATGGCCGCAAACACGTGCCGGTTTATGTAACTGAAGATATGGTAGGCCACAAGCTTGGCGAATTCGCGCCTACACGTACTTACAAAGGTCACGCAAGTGACGATAAGAAAACAAGACGTTAATGAGAGGAGGGCATCTCATGGAAGCAAAAGCTGTTGCAAAAACAGTCCGTATTGCTCCTCGTAAAGTCCGTTTAGTAGCAGATTTAATTCGAGGAAAACAAGTAGGTGAAGCGGTAGCGATTTTACGCTTAACTCCAAAAGGCGCTTCTCCAGTCGTAGAAAAAGTTCTTAAGTCTGCTGTTGCAAACGCAGAACACAACTACGAAATGGATATTAATAACCTGGTTGTTTCAGAAGCATACGTTAACGAAGGACCAACTTTAAAACGTTTCCGTCCTCGCGCAATGGGACGTGCGAGTGCGATCAACAAACGTACTAGTCATATTACAATCGTTGTATCAGAAAAGAAGGAGGGATAACCTGTGGGTCAAAAGGTAAATCCAGTCGGTTTGCGTATCGGGATCATTCGTGATTGGGAATCAAAATGGTACGCTGATAAAGACTACGCAGCACTTTTGCATGAAGACCTTAAAGTTCGTGAATACATCACGAAGCGTTTAAGTGATGCTTCTGTATCTAAAGTAGAAATCGAACGTGCGGCTAACCGCATTAACATTTCTGTACACACTGCTAAACCAGGAATGGTTATTGGTAAAGGCGGTACTGAAGTGGAAGCACTTCGTAAAGCACTTAACCAGTTAACTGGCAAGCGTGTACACATCAATATTATTGAAATCAAAAGAGCTGATCTTGATGCAAAATTAGTTGCAGAAAACATCGCTCGCCAGCTTGAAAACCGTGTATCTTTCCGTCGTGCACAAAAACAGGCTATCCAACGCACTATGCGTTCTGGCGCACAAGGAATCAAAACTATGGTATCTGGACGCTTAGGCGGCGCTGATATCGCTCGTGCTGAACATTATAGCGAAGGAACTGTTCCACTTCACACACTTCGCGCTGATATCGACTATGCACATGCTGAAGCTGATACTACTTATGGTAAGCTTGGCGTGAAAGTATGGATCTATCGTGGAGAAGTTCTTCCTACTAAGAAGAAATCCGAGGAAGGAGGAAAATAATATGTTATTGCCTAAACGCGTTAAATACCGTCGCGAACATCGCGGTAAGATGAGAGGTAATGCTAAAGGCGGCACTGAAGTTCATTTTGGTGAATTCGGTTTGCAGGCTCTTGAAGCATCATGGATCACTAACCGCCAAATCGAAGCTGCCCGTATTGCAATGACTCGTTACATGAAACGTGGCGGTAAAGTTTGGATTAAAATCTTCCCAAGCAAGCCGTTCACTGCAAAACCTCTTGAAGTACGGATGGGTTCTGGTAAAGGTGCTCCTGAAGGCTGGGTAGCAGTAGTAAAACCAGGAAAAGTTATGTTTGAAATCTCCGGTGTATCTGAAGAGGTGGCACGAGAAGCATTGCGCCTTGCAGCACACAAACTTCCTATTAAATGTAAGTTTGTAAAAAGAGAAGAAATTGGTGGTGAATCAAATGAAAGCTAATGAAATAAAAGACCTTACCACTGCCGAAATTGAACAAAAAGTAAAATCTCTTAAAGAAGAATTATTTAATCTTCGTTTCCAGTTAGCTACTGGACAACTTGAAAATACAGCACGCATCCGTGAAGTGCGCAAATCGATCGCTCGTATGAAAACAGTTGTTCGTGAAAGAGAGATCGGTGTCAACAATCGATAATGAATGGAGGTTTGCAGAATGAGCGAACGCAACCAACGCAAAGTCTACACTGGACGCGTAGTATCCGACAAAATGGATAAGACGGTAACCGTTGTTGTAGAGACCTATAAAAAGCATTCTTTATACGGTAAGCGCGTGAAATATTCTAAAAAGTTTAAAGCTCATGACGAGCAAAACGAAGCTAAAATTGGCGATGTAGTACGTATTATGGAAACTCGTCCACTTTCAGCTACAAAACGCTTCCGTCTTGTAGAAGTAGTAGAAAAAGCTGTTATTATTTAATCAGTTCGGATTAAGTAAATCCGAAGGGAGGTTTCGTACATGATCCAACAGGAATCACGTTTAAAAGTCGCTGACAACTCTGGTGCCCGTGAGGTTCTTACAATTAAAGTACTTGGTGGCTCTGGCCGTAAAACTGCTAACATCGGTGATATAATCGTATGTACAGTAAAACAAGCAACACCAGGTGGCGTTGTTAAAAAGGGTGACGTAGTTAAAGCAGTTGTTGTCCGTACAAAACGCGGTGTACGTCGTCCTGACGGTTCTTACATTCGTTTCGATGAGAATGCTTGTGTAATTATCCGTGACGATAAGAGCCCGCGTGGAACACGTATCTTTGGACCAGTTGCTCGTGAATTGCGCGACAACAGCTTCATGAAGATTGTTTCTCTAGCTCCAGAAGTTCTGTAATGATAAATATTTGTAAAAAGCCTTTCAAGGAGGTGCGAAGCTAATGCATGTTAAAAAAGGTGACAAAGTCGTGGTCATCTCTGGTAAGGACAAAGGTAAACAAGGTGTTATCCTTGAAGCATTCCCTAAGAAAAATCGAGTGCTTGTAGAAGGAGTTAACATCGTGAAAAAGCATTCAAAGCCATCTCAAGTTAATCCGCAAGGCGGAATTAACAGCCGAGAAGCTGCTATTCACGTATCCAACGTTATGCCGCTTGATCCGAAATCAGGTAATCCGACTCGTGTTGGTTACAAGATGGTAGACGGCAAAAAAGTACGCGTAGCTACAAAATCAGGTGAATCTTTAGATAAATAAGTCATTAAAGAAGGGAGGTACACGAAATAATGAACCGCCTAAAGGAAAAATTCCAAAAAGAAGTTTCTCCAGCTCTTATGAGCAAGTTTAACTATAAGTCAGTAATGCAAGTGCCACAGCTTGATAAAATTGTGGTAAACATGGGTGTCGGTGATGCAGTTTCTAATTCAAAAGCTTTAGATAATGCTGTTGAAGAATTAACATTGATCACTGGTCAAAAACCTGTAGTTACAAAAGCGAAGAAATCAATCGCTGGTTTCCGTTTGCGTGAAGGTATGCCTATCGGAGCGAAAATCACATTGCGCGGCGAGCGTATGTATGAATTTTTTGATAAACTAGTATCTGTTTCTTTACCGCGTGTACGTGACTTCCGCGGTGTTTCCAAGAAGTCATTTGATGGTCGCGGTAACTACACATTAGGTATTAAAGAACAACTTATTTTCCCTGAAATTGACTATGATAAAGTGAGCAAAGTCCGTGGTATGGATATCGTTATCGTAACGACTGCTAACACAGACGAAGAAGCTCGCGAATTACTTACTCAATTCGGAATGCCGTTCCAAAAGTAATCTCTAAATAAAGGGAGGCGAAAACGTGGCTAAAAAATCTATGATCTTAAAGCAAAAGCGCGGATCAAAGTTTAAAGTGCAAGAATATACACGCTGCGAACGTTGCGGACGTCCACATTCTGTATACCGTAAATTTAAGCTTTGTCGTATTTGTTTCCGCGAACTTGCATATAAAGGACAAATTCCTGGTGTTAAGAAAGCCAGCTGGTAAAACCCGAGTTTGGGAAGGAGGTAAATTAAAATGGTCATGACAGATCCTATTGCAGATATGCTTACTCGCATCCGTAATGCGAATATGGTTCGTCACGAAAAACTAGAGGTTCCTGCTTCTAAGATCAAAAGAGACATTGCTGAGATCTTAAAGCGTGAAGGCTTCGTACGTGACGTTGAATTTATCGAAGACAATAAACAAGGTATTATCCGTATCTTCTTGAAATACGGTGCTAACAATGAGCGTGTAATCACTGGATTAAAGCGTATCAGCAAGCCTGGTCTACGTGTTTATGCAAAAACTGGTGAGGTTCCACGCGTTCTTAATGGTTTAGGTATCGCAATTGTTTCTACTTCTCAAGGAGTTTTAACAGACAAGGAAGCTCGCGCTAAACAAGTTGGCGGAGAAGTTCTAGGATACGTTTGGTAATACATTTTCACAAGAATGGAGGTGCACTAGATGTCACGTATAGGTAAAAAACCTGTTGAAATCCCTAACGGCGTAACAGTTACACTTAACGAAAATGCTGTAACTGTTAAAGGCCCTAAAGGTGAATTAACAAGATCTTTTAATCCTGATCTTTCAATCACTGTTGAGGAGAACGTTCTAACTGTAGCTCGTCCTTCTGACGCGAAGGAACACCGTGCTTTACACGGTACCACTCGCGCAGTTATCTCAAACATGGTTGAGGGTGTTTCAAAGGGATTTGAAAAATCACTTGAACTTATCGGTGTTGGTTACCGTGCACAAAAGCAAGGTACTAAGCTTATCCTTAACGTAGGATACTCTCACCCGGTAGAAATCGAACCTGAAACAGGACTTGAAGTTGAAGTTCCTTCCAATACAAAAATCATCGTAAGAGGCGCTAACAAAGAACGTGTAGGAGCACTTGCTGCTAACATTCGCGATGTACGCCCTCCTGAGCCTTATAAAGGCAAAGGTATCCGTTACGAAGGTGAATTCGTTCGCCGCAAAGAAGGAAAAACTGGTAAGTAATGCCGCATAGGTAAACGAAAGGAGTGACGTAAATGATTACGAAGCTTGATAAAAATTCTGTTCGTCAGAAAAGACACGCACGTGTCCGTGCTAAGATTTCTGGAACTGAAGCTCGTCCTCGTTTAAATGTGTACCGTTCTAACAAACACATTTACGCACAATTAATTGACGATGCAAAAGGCATAACTCTTGCAAGTGCTTCTACTCTTGATAAAGAGATCGGCATTGAAGCAACTGGAAATGCTGAAGCAGCTCAAAAAGTTGGCGAACTTATTGCGAAACGCGCTGTAGAAAAAGGAGTTTCTGCTGTGGTATTTGACCGCGGAGGATACCTTTTCCACGGACGTGTAAAAGCACTAGCTGACGCTGCTCGTGAAAATGGATTACAATTTTAATAGTCAAAGGAGGGACAAAGCAGATGCTTCGTATTGATCCTAATAAATTAGAGCTTGAAGAACGTGTAGTTACTATTAATCGCGTAGCTAAAGTTGTAAAAGGCGGACGTCGTTTCCGTTTCACTGCACTTGTAGTTGTAGGCGATAAGAATGGCCACGTTGGATTTGGTACTGGAAAAGCTCAAGAGGTTCCAGATGCAATCCGTAAGGCTATTGAGGATGCTAAGAAAAACCTTGTTACTGTACCTATGGTTGGTACAACAATTCCACATCTTGTGAACGGTCGTTTTGGTGCAGGCCATATCTTATTAAAACCTGCTTCTGAAGGTACTGGAGTTATTGCTGGCGGTCCGGTTCGTGCGGTACTAGAATTAGGCGGAGTCAGTGATATCCTTTCTAAATCTTTGGGTTCAAACACACCAATTAACATGGTTCGTGCAACATTAGAAGGAATTAAGCAATTAAAACGTGCTGAAGACGTAGCAAAATTACGTGGTAAATCAGTAGAAGAACTATTAGGATAAGGAGGGAAATCAAATGGCTAATAAATTAGAAATTACCCTCACTCGCAGCTTAATAGGTCGTCCTGAAGACCAACGCGTTACAGTTAACACACTGGGTCTACGCAAAATGCATCAAACAGTTGTTCATGATGATAACCCTGCGATTCGCGGTATGATTACCAAAGTTGCTCATCTTGTTACTGTAAAAGAACAATAAAATATATTTTCTCTTAACAAGGAGGTGCCAACATGAAACTTCATGAGTTAAAAGCTGCAGAAGGTTCTCGTAAAGAACGTAAACGTAAAGGACGCGGTATCGGGTCTGGAAACGGTAAAACAGCAGGTAAAGGTCATAAAGGTCAAAACGCTCGTTCAGGCGGCGGTGTCCGTCTAGGTTTTGAAGGAGGTCAAACTCCATTATTCAGACGTTTACCGAAACGCGGATTTACAAACATCAACCGTAAAGATTACGCGATCGTTAATCTTGATGTACTTAACCGCTTCGAAGACGGTACTGAAGTAACACCTGCTCTATTGATCGAGACAGGTATCGTCAGCAAAGAAAAAGCAGGAATCAAGATTCTTGCAAAAGGAAACGTTGAGAAAAAGCTTACTGTTAAAGCTCACAAATTCTCCTCTGCCGCTAAAGAAGCTATCGAAGCTGCCGGCGGTCAAACTGAGGTGATCTAATGTTTCGTACGATCTCCAATTTTATGCGCGTGGGTGAAATAAGAAACAAAATTATCTTTACCCTGTTAATGCTAGTCGTCTATCGCATCGGTACATTTATACCTGTACCGAATGTGAATGCCGACTTATTAGCTTCACAGGATCAGCTAAGCGTCTTTGGTATTCTTAATACCTTTGGCGGCGGTGCTCTTAAGAAATTTTCCATACTAGCTATGGGGATCATGCCTTACATTACTGCCTCAATCATCATTCAGCTGCTCCAGATGGACGTTGTTCCTAAGTTCACTGAATGGTCTAAGCAAGGAGAAGCAGGGCGCCGAAAGTTAGCTCAGTTTACCCGTTATGGCACTATCATACTTGGATTTATCCAAGCTTTTGGTATGTCATATGGCTTTAATAATCTAGCTGGCGGTCAACTGATTCAAAATCCTGGTGTAGGAACTTACTTGCTTATAGCAACTGTCCTGACAGCCGGTACAGCTTTTCTATTATGGCTTGGCGAGCTTATTACTGCTAAAGGTGTCGGCAATGGTATCTCCATTATTATCTTTGCTGGGATTGTCGCTGGTATACCTACTACGGTTAACCAGATCTATGCTCAGCAGTTTGAAAATGCAGGAGATCAGCTTTTCTTGAAAATCGTTACTGTTGCCCTTATCATTATTGCAATATTAGCCGTTGTGGTTGCTGTTATCTTCATTCAGCAGGCGCTTCGTAAAATCCCGATCCAATATGCAAAACGTGCTGCAGTCGGACGCACACAGGTGGGAGGCCAGTCCACTCACTTGCCTTTGAAAGTGAATGCTGCGGGAGTTATTCCCGTCATCTTTTCAATGGCGTTTATCATCACCCCTAGGACGATTGCCTCGTTCTTTGGTTCTAATAACGTAACACAATGGATAGAAGCTACATTTGACTATACCAAGCCGATCGGCATGATTGTCTATGTTGCCCTGATCATTGCCTTCTCTTATTTTTATGCTTTCATTCAGGTCAATCCTGAACAAATGGCGGACAATTTAAAGAAACAAGGCGGTTACGTCCCGGGAATACGTCCTGGTAAAAGCACTCAAGACTATTTGACTCGTGTGTTATACCGTTTGACGTTTGTAGGCTCTATATTCTTAGCGATAGTAGCCATACTGCCGGTCATCTTCATCCAGCTTGCTAATTTGCCGCAATCAGCCCAAATCGGCGGAACAAGCCTGCTTATCGTTGTCGGGGTTGCCCTTGATACGATGAAACAGCTTGAAGCGCAATTAGTGAAGCGCCACTATAAAGGTTTTATAAAGTAATGAGTTTTGGGAACAGGTTTGTGTTCCCTTAAACCCATTATGGAGTTTGAGGGGGAACTAATTGTGAATCTTGTGTTGATGGGACTGCCAGGTGCTGGTAAAGGTACCCAGGCGGAAAGAATCGTAGAAAAGTATAACATCCCTCATATTTCAACTGGAGATATGTTCCGGGCAGCTATTAAAGACAGCACGGAGCTTGGCTTACAGGCTAAATCATTCATGGATAAAGGCGAACTTGTACCTGATGAAGTTACAATTGGCATTGTTCGTGAACGGCTAGGCAAACAAGATTGTGAACATGGCTTCTTGCTTGATGGCTTTCCTCGTACGGTTGCCCAGGCAGATGCACTTGAAAACATTCTTGGAGATTTAAATCGTAAAATTGATTTTGTTATTAATATCGATGTTGATAAAGCTATACTCATGGAAAGATTAACTGGCCGCCGTATATGTAAATCATGCGGTGCTACGTATCATCTTGTTTTCAATCCTCCTGCAAAAGAGGGAGTATGCGATCGCTGCGGCGGTGAACTTTATCAGCGTGCTGACGATAATGAAGAAACCGTTCAGAATCGCTTGGATGTAAATCTTAAGCAGACACAGCCGCTTCTTGATTTCTATGAATCTAAAGGGTATGTGCGCAACATTAACGGACAGCAGGATATTAACAAAGTTTTTGAAGACGTTGATGTGCTCCTCAAAGGATTGCGTTAATGATCATTTGTAAAACTCCTCGCGAAATAAACATCATGCGTGAAGCCGGAAGAATTGTCGCTTTAACTCATCAAGAGCTAAAGAAACATATTGCTCCAGGCATTACGACTAAAGAGCTGGATAGAATTGCTGAAAGCTTTATAGATAAACATGGTGCATTCCCTTCATTTAAAGGGTATAATGGATTTCGCGGCAGTATTTGCACATCTGTTAACAATGAACTTGTCCATGGTATTCCAGGGGATCGGGTTTTGCATGAAGGCGATTTGATCAGTATCGATATCGGTGCTGAATATAAAGGCTATCATGGAGACTCCGCTTGGACATATCCGGTCGGCAAAATTGATGTAGAAATGCAGCGACTCTTAGAAGTTACCGAAGAGTCATTATATAGAGGGTTGAAAGAAGCTAAGCCAGGCGTGCGCCTTTCAAACATCTCCCATGCTATTCAAACCTATGTCGAGGCTAATAATTTCTCAATTGTGAGAGAGTATGCAGGCCACGGAATCGGTCAAGACTTACATGAGGATCCAACAATTCCTCATTTCGGTCCACCTGAAAAAGGTCCTCGGTTAATGCCTGGTATGGTGCTCGCTGTTGAACCAATGGTGAATGCCGGTAGCAGATATGTGAAGACTTTAGAGGATAACTGGACTGTAGTAACGGTTGACGGAATGATGTGTTCTCATTTTGAGCATACAATTGCAATCACAGACAAAGGGTTTGATATTCTTACTATACTTTGAAGTGGCTGCACTGCATGCTGATGATTTGAGTCCACGCATAGAGAAGGGAGAATCATTTAATGGCGAAAGATGATGTAATTGAAGTAGAAGGTAAGGTCTTAGAAACTTTGCCAAATGCAATGTTTAAGGTAGAATTAGAAAATGGTCATACTGTTTTAGCTCATGTATCCGGTAAAATTCGTATGCACTTTATTCGCATTTTGCCTGGTGATAAAGTAACAGTTGAGCTTTCCCCGTATGATCTAACTCGCGGCAGAATCACATACCGATTTAAATAAATCGGTTACGCTCCGATCTGTATAAGGAGGTTAGATAGCAATGAAAGTCAGACCATCTGTAAAGCCAATCTGCGAAAAGTGTAAAGTTATCCGCAGAAAAGGTAAAGTTATGGTTATTTGCGAAAACCCTAAACATAAACAAAAACAAGGCTAATTAGAAGGAGGTGCACTAAAGCATGGCACGTATTGCTGGTGTAGATATTCCCCGTGACAAACGTATTGTCATTTCTTTAACATACATTTATGGTATTGGTAAACAAACAGCTATCAAAGTTCTTGCTGAAGCTGGTGTTTCTGAAAACACACGTGTACGGGACTTAACAGAAGATGAATTAAATAAAATCCGTGATATCATTGACAAGTTAAAGGTAGAAGGCGACCTTCGCCGTGAAATCTCCCTTAACATCAAACGTCTAATGGAAATCGGCAGCTTCCGCGGTCTTCGTCACCGTCGTGGATTACCTGTTCGTGGACAAAATACTAAAAACAATGCTCGTACGCGTAAAGGACCTCGTCGTACAGTAGCTAACAAGAAAAAATAATCAGTAAAGGAGGTTACTTTTCATGGCACGTAAAACTAATACACGTAAACGTCGTGTGAAAAAGAATATAGAAACTGGTATTGCACACATTCGTTCTACATTTAACAACACTATTGTTACGATCACAGATGCTCATGGTAACGCTATTTCTTGGTCAAGTGCAGGAGCTTTAGGTTTCAGAGGTTCACGTAAATCTACTCCATTCGCTGCACAAATGGCTGCAGAAACTGCTGCTAAAACATCTATCGAACATGGTATGAAAACTCTTGAAGTAACAGTTAAAGGCCCTGGTGCTGGTCGTGAAGCAGCTATCCGTGCTCTTCAAGCTGCTGGTCTTGAAGTAACTGCTATTAAAGATGTAACTCCAGTTCCACATAACGGATGCCGTCCGCCAAAACGTCGCCGTGTTTAATTTTTCTGTATAGAATTTTGTATCCCTGTCTATAATGGGATATAATACTAGGTTTGCGTTCTTACAGAAGGATTATTTCAGTTGTTGCGCACAAGCGGGAACGTATACATGGGGAATTTCGGTTATATGTGAATGATTATTCACTAGCCGGGGTTTTGACGTTTTGAAGGAGGGTTTAATGAATGATCGAAATAGAAAAACCAAAAATCGAAACGGTTGAAATCAACGATGACGCCAAGTATGGCAAGTTCGTCGTAGAGCCACTAGAGCGTGGGTATGGTACTACCTTGGGTAATTCCCTGCGTCGTATTCTTTTATCCTCACTTCCAGGTGCTGCTGTCACATCTATACAAATTGATGGAGTGCTGCATGAGTTCTCAACAATTGAAGGCGTCGTAGAAGATGTAACTTCTATCATTCTAAATGTGAAAAAGCTAGCTCTTAAGATTTATTCCGATGAAGAAAAGACGCTTGAAATTGATGTGCAGGGAGATGGAGTCATTACAGCAGCCGATATTACCCATGATAGCGATGTTGAAATTCTAAATCCTGAATTGTACATTGCTACCATCGGCAAAAATGGCCATATGCGCATGCGTTTAACAGCACGCAGAGGCCGCGGCTATACTCCTGCAGATCAGAATAAAAGAGAAGATCAGCCAATTGGCGTGATTCCGATCGATTCTATCTACACTCCTGTCTCTCGTGTTTCCTACCAGGTAGAAAATACACGTGTAGGCCAGTTGTCCAATTTCGACAAGTTAACTCTTGATGTATGGACAGATGGAAGCAATGCTCCGCAAGAAGCTGTAGCACTAGGAGCCAAGATTTTAACAGAGCATTTGAATATCTTTGTTGGTTTAACGGATGAAGCACAAAATGCTGAAATCATGGTAGAAAAAGAAGAAGATCAAAAAGAAAAAGTCTTGGAGATGACCATCGAAGAGCTTGATCTTTCAGTCCGTTCTTACAACTGCCTGAAACGTGCCGGAATCAACACCGTTCAAGAGCTTGCTCATAAAACGGAAGAAGATATGATGAAAGTGCGTAACTTGGGACGCAAATCACTTGAAGAAGTGAAAGCGAAACTTGAAGAATTAGGCCTTGGTCTGCGTAAAGATGACTGACTTCTAGATAGCCTAGAGCTACGCTAGGATTTTGGTTTGAACCTTAAATAAAGAATATAACACTTCAACAAAGGAGGGAATCCTCAATGGGTTACAGAAAGTTAGGACGCACTAGCGCCCAACGTAAAGCATTACTTCGTGATTTAGCTACTGATCTAATTATCCATGAGCGCATTGAAACTACAGAAGCACGTGCTAAAGAATTACGTTCTGTTGTTGAAAAAATGATCACTCTTGGCAAACGCGGTGACTTGCATGCACGCCGTCAAGCTTCTGCTTACGTGCGCAATGAAGTGGCTGATGCTGAAAAAGGTCAAGATGCCGTTCAAAAATTGTTCAGTGACATTGCTTCACGTTACGAAGAACGTCAAGGCGGTTACACACGCATCATGAAAGTGGGACCACGCCGCGGTGACGCTGCACCAATCGTGGTTATCGAACTAGTTTAATAATGGTGGGATAAAAGGGCGGGACAGTTGAACATTACCCTGTCTTCTGCCCTTTTTCTCTATCTTTATTTTACCTTTGAACCATACAAGAATACGCTTGAGTGATACGATGGCTGGCAGCCCAAAACCAGGGAGCCTTCACGTCTAGCTCTCGCACCCCTTCCCGCTTTTTTAGTAAGCGTTAATAAGATATTCCTGGTTAACGAATCAGGACCATGTAAGCTGCTCTTAATTTGCCGATCATGTTCGGCGGAAGGGGTGCAGCGTTTTTTTATATCCAAAAATAGAAGTTATTCATTTTATAAGTGAGCAGAGCTGAGATATGATAGAGAAATAGCTGAGTACAGGGAGGGCCACATGAAAGAGAAGCTGGTTTCTTTAGAGGATGTTATTTTTAAATATGAAGATCAGGAGAGGAATGCCGTAGATGGTGTTTCTTTTGATATATATAAAGGTGAGTGGCTGGCAATCGTGGGCCATAATGGTTCAGGAAAATCAACAATGGCAAAATTGCTAAACGGGCTTCATTTTGCAGAATCAGGGAAAATACTCATTAATGGCAGTCCCCTGACAGAGGAAACAGTTTGGGATGCCCGCAAAAGGATAGGGATGGTGTTTCAAAACCCCGACAATCAATTTGTAGGAACCACTGTTCAAGATGATGTGGCTTTTGGTTTAGAAAATTCAGGTGTTCCGCAAAAGGTTATGGTTGAGCGTGTACATAATGCCCTGAAAAAGGTCAAAATGGACACATTTCTCGATCAAGAGCCGCACCATCTCTCAGGAGGCCAAAAGCAGCGTGTGGCTATTGCAGGCGTCCTGGCTCTTCGCCCGGATATCATTATTCTGGATGAAGCGACGTCCATGCTTGACCCGCGCGGGCGTGAAGAAGTACTGGAAACGGTCAGGCAATTGAAAGATGAAAATATCTTAACTGTTATTTCTATTACACATGACCTGGAAGAAGCATCACGAGCCGACCGGATTATTGTCATGAACCAGGGAAAGGTATACCGTGAAGGGACCCCTGCTGAGATTTTTAAATTAGAAAATGAACTATTGGAATTAGGGCTGGATATCCCTTTTACTGTAAAGCTGAGCAAAGCATTGCTCAAGCAGGGGATTGATGTTGAAAGTGGCCATCTGATAGAGGAAGAGCTGGTGAACGATTTATGCGAATCACACTTCAAGATGTAGAATATCGTTACCAGGTTTCGACCCCCTTTGAGCATCGTGCCCTGCATGATGTCAACATTGACATTCAATCAGGATCTTACGTTGCTATTATTGGGCATACAGGGTCTGGAAAGTCCACACTTTTACAGCACCTAAATGCCTTGCTTAAGCCCACAAAAGGGAAGGTTACCATCGGTGAGCGGACCATAGAGTCTGGCAGGAAAGAGAAGGAACTTCGGCCGATACGGCAGAAAGTGGGTATTGTCTTCCAGTTTCCTGAGCATCAGCTGTTTGAAGAAACCGTAGAAAAGGATTTAATTTTTGGACCCATGAATTTCGGGATTTCGGAGGAAAAAGCGAAAATCCTGGCCAGAAAAGCTCTTAAGCAGGTGGGCATGGGCGAGGAAATTCTATACAAATCTCCTTTTGATTTATCAGGAGGGCAAATGAGAAGAGTAGCCATTGCCGGTGTCCTTGCCATGGAGCCGGAAGTAATCGTATTGGATGAACCTACAGCAGGATTAGATCCAAGAGGACGCAAGGAAATTATGGATATGTTTTATAGCCTTCATAAGGAAAGAGGCATTTCTACCATCCTGGTTACCCATAGTATGGAGGACGCAGCACGTTATGCTGATGAAATCATTATCATGCACCAGGGGACAGTCTTTCAAAAAGGGGCTCCGCTTGAAATTTTTTCGCAGCCGAAACAATTGATGGAACTGGGACTTGATGTGCCTGATACAGTCCGTTTTCAGCTGAAGCTTCAGGAAAAGCTGGGGATAGCCTTTGAGAGGCCTTGTTTAACAATTGGTGACCTTGCCAGTGAGGTTAAAAAGGTTTTGGAACGGAGGGGAGATCATGCTTGATAAGATGATATTAGGGCGTTATGTTCCAATGAATTCCCTGCTTCACAAAATGGATCCAAGGGCAAAGTTAATTCTGGTCTTCTTTTTTGTATGCATCATCTTCCTTGCGGATAATTGGAAAGCGTACACAGTTGTGGGGATTTTCACTATTTCTTTAATCATCCTTTCAAAAATCCCATTCGGTTTTCTTTATAACGGACTTAAGCCTATCTTTTTCCTGATCATATTTACCTTCCTGCTTCAAATCTTTTTCAATAAGGAAGGAGCCATTCTTTACAAATTCAGCTGGATTGAAATCCATGAAGAAGGCCTTAGACAAGGGATATTTATCTCTCTCCGGTTTACCTTTTTGATTCTGGTTACTTCTCTATTAACGTTGACTACTACACCTATATCAATAACCGACGGAATGGAGGAGCTTCTGAATCCTTTAAAGAGATGGAAGCTCCCTGTACATGAACTGGCTCTTATGATGTCGATCTCTCTTAGATTTATTCCGACTCTTATGGAAGAGACAGATAAAATTATGAAAGCACAGACCGCAAGAGGCGTCGATTTTTCATCCGGGCCTATTAAAAATCGGATCAAGGCAATTGTCCCTTTGCTTGTTCCGTTATTCGTCAGCTCGTTTAAAAGGGCAGAGGAATTGGCCATTGCCATGGAAGCCAGGGGATATCGCGGCGGTGAAGGCAGAACGAAATACCGCCAGCTGAAATGGCAGGCCATAGATTCTTTGCTGCTGCTTGCTCTTTTTGTGCTGACTATCATTTTATTTTATTTACGATATTGGGCGTAAGGACGGTTCATATGAGATATAAAGCTGTTGTTTCCTATGATGGAACCTATTTTGCAGGCTATCAGGTTCAGCCTTCTAAAAGGACCGTGCAGAGTGAGATTGAGCAGGCTCTTAGAAAGATGCATAAAGGGCAGGAAGTTAAAATTACCGCCTCAGGGAGAACCGATGCAGGAGTCCATGCACGCGGACAGGTTGTGCATTTTGATTCTCCCTATGAGTTCCCTGAAGTCAATTGGATTAAGGCGCTGAATGCCTTATTGCCGGATGATATAGCCATCCTGCAGCTTCAGCCTGCACCAGCTGACTTTCATGCAAGGTTTGATGCTAAGGGAAAAGAATACAGGTACGTGATATCCCGCTCCTCCCAGCGGGACCCATTTAGAAGGAATTATGCCCATCATTATCCTTACCCGCTGGATGAATCCCGCATGAAGGAAGCGATGGCATATTTAAAGGGGACCCATGACTTTACTAGCTTTTGTTCTGCAAAAACGGAAGTATCCGATAAAGTGAGGACCATTCAAGAAATTGAATTGGCAAATGAAGTAGACACTTTAGTTTTTTCTTTTAGAGGAAATGGATTTTTATATAATATGGTCCGGATCCTGTCTGGCACTATCCTTGAAGCAGGCAGCGGGAAATTGGCACCAGGGGATATTCCGCGGATTTTAGAGGGGAAGGATCGGGCTCTGGCGGGAAAAACAGCTCCAGGCCATGGTTTGTACCTGTGGAAAGTCCATTATGAATAATCGTGAAAAAAAATCTTCATGACAACTAAACCTGGTGTAACATTCTCTTGACAATGTCATCTTGAGAATATAATATAATATGGTATGTATTTTAATCCCGCGATAAGCCCCGGAAGTTTATTGTGATTGAAAATAAATATAACAAAATGGATGAACATTTTTTAGGAGGGTAATCATGCGTACAACATTTATGGCGAAAGCTAGCGAAGTTGATCGTAAATGGTATGTAATCGATGCTGAAGGTCAAACTTTAGGTCGTCTTGCTAGTGAAGTAGCAGCCATCTTACGCGGCAAAAACAAACCTACATTTACACCGAACGTTGACACTGGTGATCATGTTATCTTGATCAATGCAGAAAAAATCGAACTAACTGGTAAGAAACTTACTGACAAAATCTACTACCGTCACACTATGCACCCAGGCGGTCTTAAAACAAGAACTGCTCTTGAGATGAGAACAAACTACCCTGAGAGAATGCTTGAGCTTGCTATCAAAGGCATGCTTCCAAAGAACTCTCTTGGTCGTCAAATCTTTAAAAAATTGCACGTATACGCTGGCAGCGAGCATAAGCACGAAGCTCAACAGCCTGAAGTATATGAATTACGCGGATAATTAATAAGGAGGTTACTATCTTGGCACAAGTTCAATATTATGGTACTGGTCGCCGTAAGAGCTCTGTAGCTCGTGTACGTTTAGTACCAGGCGAAGGTCGCGTTGTTATCAACGGACGTGGAATTGATGAATATATCCCATTCGAAGCATTGCGTGAAGTAGTGAAGCAGCCCCTAGTTGCTACTGAAACTACTGGCACATACGATATCCTTGTAAATGTTAATGGCGGTGGATACACTGGACAAGCTGGAGCAATCCGTCACGGCATCGCCCGTGCATTGCTGCAAGTTGATCCTGAATACCGTCCTTCATTGAAATCTGCAGGACTATTAACTCGTGACGCACGTATGAAAGAACGTAAAAAATACGGTCTTAAAGGCGCTCGTCGTGCACCTCAGTTCTCAAAGCGTTAATTTTTGGCGCTCGGGAGGCTCTCAACCATTTTGGTTGGGGGTCTTTTTTGTTTTTATCTGTATATTATGTCCTGTATATTAAACAGGTTTCTCTATAGTAAACCTGAATTCGGGGTGACCGCAGCACTCCAGCTCCATACATAAAGCATCCCAGCAAAATAGCCTAATCATCCTGATAAATAATTGCCATCCGCAAAATCATCAAAAAAAGAATTACACTACTCAGCATGCAAACACTAACAATAAACCGGGAAATACTCCGGGAAATGGGGTCTGACCCCATCAGTGAGGTGCTAGGATGAATGTAATTACAACTTTAAAGGAACGGCAGAGGGAGAAGCAGGTTAAGTATGAGAGAAGGCTGCTTCGGGATTTGTCGATTGAAAATATGAAGAAGAGAGTGTTTGAGCATTTTGGTTCGGATAAGTCGATTGGCATTTATTTTTCGGATGTTTTAGAAGAGGGCTGCTTCGATATTGCAATAGAGGCTTTTTTGCTTGGTGCCCGTTTCAGCAAGTTTGGCTATTACGGCGAGTCGGAGGAAATGGCCCGGTCGCGATGTGCTCAGGAAGAAAAACATCTGATTGATACGCTTTTTAATTTCATTTTATATTGGGGGAAAGTCGGTGATATCGATTTGTACAGCGAAGATCTTTATTATCGCTGCACAGCTTATGTAGAGGTGTGGTGGAAGGACGGCTTTGGCAAAGGAGAAAAAAGATATAAAATGCGTCTTCATTAATTCATGCAGATATCTGCAAGCATATAGGCAGTTCTATTTTCCGATGTTGTCCCATATTTTTAAATATGGAGGACTAGCCGGAAGGAGAACTGTATGAAAAGAAAGCTAATATATACGGGGATTGCAGTTGGTTGTATTGCCTTGTTTTTAATGATTGGCATAAAATTTATGGATGATGACTCCTGGAAGTCTTGGAACCTGCCGCTTACAGGCAAAGTAATTGTGCTGGATGCGGGGCATGGAGGGCCGGACGGCGGAGCAAATGTTAGTTCTATTGTTGAAAAGGAAGTCTCGTTAGCTGTCACTTTAAAGCTGAGGGATTTTCTGCAGGAACAAGGGGCTTTTGTTGTACTGACAAGAAAAAATGATAAAGACCTGGCTGATAAGGAGACCAAAGGCATTCGGATGAGGAAACAGCAAGATCTTCGGAATCGTGTGAAGATGATTAATCAATCTAATGCAGATCTCTTCCTGAGCATCCATTTAAATGCTTTTCCGTCCTCAAAGTGGAAAGGGGCGCAAACTTTTTACACCGCCCGTTATGAGGAAAATGAGAGGGTGGCCCAGTTTATTCAGGCAGAGATAAAGAGAAATTTGGAGAACACCTCAAGAAGTGCGAAAATCATCAACAATATCTATCTGATGAGAAATGCAAAAAAACCGGGAGCTCTAGTTGAAATCGGGTTTCTGTCGAATCCTGAAGAGCGTGGAAACCTGATTAAAGATTCTTATCAGGAAAAAATTGCGGCTTCTATCTATAAGGGAGTGCTGAGGTATTTTACGGAAGACAAGGTTCCGTCAAAAGATCAGCAGTAGGTGAAAAAGGCAGTGCATAACCGTCTTTCATGTGCAGGCATGAAAATCGGAAAAAGCACTGCCTTTTTTAGTTCTGCAAAAATTGCCTCTGATTTCTGCGTCAGCTTTTCGCTTTCGGTAGGTTCTTAGCCCATGTCAGGCTGCTCTCCATTCTAATAACCATGTTGATTTAATGGGGCTTTCAACTAAATTAGCCTCCTGCCAATGTTTGAGGTTTCAGAAACATTTAAGGTGTGTGGTATACTATTATTTGAAAAATGAATTCACTAAAGGTGGGTGTCTGTTTTGATTACTGAAGAAAAAGTATTCGACTTACTTAAGGGCTTAAATGACCCTTTTCTGCATAAAACATTAAATGAAACAAACGGGATTCAAGAAGTAAAGATCAAGGCAGAAAAAAATCATGTAAGCGTGAAAATTGCAATTGCTAAGACAGGCACTGGAGAACAGTTACAGCTGCAGACGAAAATTGTGGAATTGCTTAAAAGCAATGGAGCTGATTCAGTTGGAATCCGCTTTACTGGCTTGCCAGAAGAAGAATTGGCAAAGCATCGCGTGAACACACCGGAAGAAGCTCCCGGGTTACTTAGCCCTAACAGCAAAACGGCCTTTATTGCCATTGCGAGCGGAAAGGGAGGAGTGGGGAAATCTACCATTTCAGTTAACTTTGCAACTGCTTTAGCCCGCCTAGGCAAAAAAGTTGGATTAGTGGATGCTGATATCTATGGATTCAGTGTCCCGGATATGATGGGGATCTCTACCCGTCCTGTTGTAAGGGACAAGAAAATCATTCCGGTTGAGCGCTTTGGAGTAAAAGTCATTTCAATGGGCTTCTTTGTGGAAGACAATGCTCCAATTATCTGGAGAGGACCAATGCTTGGAAAGATGCTTAACAGCTTCTTCAATGAAGTGGAATGGGGAGACCTTGATTACCTCGTACTTGACTTGCCTCCTGGAACTGGAGATGTAGCGCTGGATGTACATACCATGCTTCCTTCATGCAAGGAAATCATCGTCACTACCCCGCATCCGACAGCAGCCTTTGTAGCAGCCAGAGCGGGTGCCATGGCTATCAAAACAGAACATGAAGTAATTGGTGTTATCGAAAATATGTCCTTTTTTGAAAGCAAGACGACTGGCGAGAAGGAATACGTATTCGGTCAAGGCGGAGGAGAAAAGCTGGCAGAAGAGCTTCGCACAGAAGTATTGGGACAGCTGCCGCTGCAGCAGCCTGACTGGAACGAAAAAGACTTTGCTCCGTCCATATATGCTCCAGAACATCGTTTAGGCAGAATTTATACCGACATTGCCGAAAAAGTGATCAATAAACTGCAGAATTAAAAAGCAGTATCAGATTGCGTTCTGGAATCCTAAACGTGAATATAAGGCTTTAGCTGCCTTTGAAACCAAGTCTTTAGATTGTCCATAAAGAGGTAAGTGAAAAGTGGGATGGCCGCGTTGGCCATCCCACTTTTCTTTCATTGTTTTTTGCTGTTATCTCCAGGCTGTGCTTGCTTGTCCCCGCTTGTGCCTTTACTGCCTGATGCAGCTTGAGACTTTTCGATTTGCGCGGCAGCATTTAAAAGAATGTCTTGTATCTTTGCCCTGACAAGAGGGCTGTCCATCGTTTCAATGAGAGTTTGCTTTGAAAACTCCCGCATTTCTTTGGTTTTTAACAAATCATTAAATTCCTTTTGTAATTCTGGATCCTTCATCACTTCGATAATCATCCCGCGGTATTGGGGATCTTTGGTCATATCCTTCAGTAAACGCTCATGTTCAGTTTTCAATCCCTTAGCATAGGCGGCAGCAAATTTCGGATCTTTAAAAGCTTTTTCCCAGAATTGTTTTCCTTTATCGGAAGTAACGGTTTTCTCAATGGAATCTGTCACTACTTTTTGATCCATAATCAGCTGGCTTTTCACTGAATCATCATTCATAACATCTTGTATAGCCTTTTTTCCTTCATCGGTCTTTAATATATCGACAACCATTTTTTTTGTTGCTTCATAATCCATTTTTTCAGCACCTGCACCGCTTTGGCCGCAGCCGGCACAAGCTAAGCAAAGCATGGAAAAAAGAAGTAAAGTAACCCCAAATCTCATATCAGAGCCCCTTTCTTAACATCATATTTTTAATATGGGTCAGTGCCGGAAATTTATTCGCCGCATAGAAAATGTGGCATTTTGATATGCTGATTGGTACAATCAAGGAAAAAGAGAATAGTGTTGGGGGAAAATAATGAACAGCAGGAATATAGTTCGCTTATTTGTAACAACATTAATTTTGGGCGGTTTAACCGGGGGGATTGTGGGATATTTGGCACGCTGGAGTGAGTTTGCACATCTCTTTACTTCTGCAGATTTAAAGGGAATCCTTACAAGTTTTATATGGCTTGTTGGCGTGGGCTTTATCTTCAGTGTAATCAGCCAGGCAGGCTTTTTTGCATATCTTACTGTTCACAGATTTGGGCTTGGCCTGTTTAAGAGCGTGTCTTTATGGAATTCAGTACAAGTTGTTTTGATGGTGTTTGTCCTTTTCGATTTTATTTATCTTCGCCATTCTAATGCAGAAACTAAAGGCAGTTTGCTTCATGATTTAATACTTGTTTCTCTTATTGTCGTTATTGCATTCATCGTGGCGTACTTGAAAATGAAGCAAACCAATAAATCAGCATTCATACCTGCTTTATTTTTTATGGCGGGCATTACCATCATTGAATGGGTGCCGGTACTTAAAACGAATGACCAGGGATGGCTTTATTTTATGCTGATAACTCTTCTGGTGTGCAACACCTATCAGCTGCTTATTTTAAACAGCATGATTGAAGCGTCACAAAAGGAGTTAGCTGCTAAAAGGGGATTGCCGCGAGCGGAAACTTCAGAACAATCTGGCAAAGAAAAACACCGGGCAAAATAAAAGCACAGGTTCAA